>DYLE01000065.1 GCA_020722245.1 Desulfonema limicola | reverse complement strand
GATTACAACCTGTGGCGCGCCATGTCTCAGCTCATTCTTGTAATCTGCATGCTGATGGGGGCCTGTATGGGCTCCACATGCGGGGCGATAAAAGCCGTGCGGATCATGGCTGTTTTAAAGTATTGCTATAAGGAGGTTTTTAATCTGCTTCATCCCCATGCGGTGGTCACTGTTAAAATCGGAGGCAGATCGATCTCCAACGCGGTGATAGAGGGCATGGTCGGCTATGTGGCGGTTTATCTGCTTATTTTTGGAGCGGCTTCGGTGCTGCTGGCCGGTATGGGGGTTGACCTTGTCGCCTCTTTTTCAGGGGTCGCAACCTGCATGGGTGGAGTGGGGCCGGGGCTTGGAATCGTTGGGCCGGCCGGGAATTTCTCGTCGATTCCGGAGCTGGGAAAATGGCTGCTGGTCTGGTGCATGCTGCTGGGAAGGCTTGAGATTTATACCCTGATTATTTATCTGGCGCCCGAGTTCTGGCGGAAATAATTCGTGTTTTACAAAAAGCTGTCAAAAATCATCGCAATAGAATATCTTTTTATTGACATGGGCGGATGAAACATATAGTTACAACCATTTATACGGCAGCGGTGCGCCGACGGGGCCGTTAACTCAGGAGGTAGAGTATCTGCCTTTTAAGCAGAGAGTCGCGCGTTCGAGTCGCGCACGGCCCACCAAAAAAATAGTTTCATTTGCGTCCCCATCGTCTAGCCCGGCTCAGGACACCGGCCTTTCACGCCGGCGACAGGGGTTCAAATCCCCTTGGGGACGCCAATAAATCAAGTAGTTACACGCCTCCGGTCCGGATTAACCGCCTGGACACCCGGTTGGACACCCGCCCCGCATTTTGCTTTTCGGGGGGTATTTTTTTTGAAACCGGATGACCTTGAACCCCTTTCCGCCAACACCAGGATCTGAAGGCCAAGGTGCCGGGGCGTTCCTACCGGACCTTTTAAACCCATCTTTCAAGCCTTCTTATGTATGACGAACATCGGTTAAGCCATACGAGGTGGGAATGCAACTACCACGGGGTAAGGAGTTCCGAAATATCGGAAGTAGGTGATAAACCCTATCCTTTGGAAATGTTTGGGGGAGATAGGAGACGGTCCTGCCGGGTTTTTGCTATAGCTCGTAAGGGGTTAGGCTTTCAAACCCGTCTTCCGTGATCACGAAGGTCTGTTCAAACTGGGCGGAAAGGCTGCGGTCCCTGGTGATGGCGGTCCATCCGTCGGACGCCACATACAGATCCGGGCGGCCCAGGTTGATCATGGGCTCCACCGTGAACACCATGCCCGGCACCAGCACAATCCCTTCGGATTTTTTTCCGTAATGGGGGACCTGGGGGGGCTCGTGGAACTCAAAGCCCACGCCGTGCCCCACAAACTCCCGCACCACCGAACAGCCCTGCTTTTCCGCGTATTGCTGAATGGCCCAGCCGATATCCCCGATGGTGTTTCCGGGCTTGAGCATGCCCATGCCCGCCTGAAGACACCTTGCCGCCACGGAAACGATCTTTTTCGCGTCCGGCCCCGGGGCGCCCACAAAAAAGGTCTTGCTCGCGTCGGCGTAATACCCGTTGTAGATATGGGTGATATCCACGTTGATGATGTCCCCGTCTTTTAACACCTGGTTACCGGGAATGCCGTGGCAGATCACCTCGTTGACGGAGGTGCAGAGGCTCTTGGGAAACCCCTTGTAGTTTAAGGGCGCGGGAATGATCCCGTGTGTTTCCGCAAACTCATTGGTGAGGGTGTTTAATGTTTCGGTGGTGATCCCCGGCCGAATATGCGCCTCCAGCAGATCCAGGGTCTCGACCACCAGCCGGCCGCAGGCCCGGATCTGCTCGATGTCCTTGGCGTCTTTGAGTCGAATGTTGAACTTCCGGGTGTAGAGGGTTTTGATATCCGTTTGTTTGGAGCGGTCCGTATTCATGCAGCAGTGCTTGTATTTCTTTCCGCTGCCGCACGGACAGGGATCGTTTCGGCCTATTTTAACCGGGCGGTTTTTGAGCATTCTACAGAATCCTTTCCGGTTCAAGCCGCCTGATTTGAGGACGTTCAAACCGTTGTAATTTCATAAACAAATATAGGAACAAGACCCCGGCATGTCAATAAATAGATTGCGCCGGCCGTTGGAATCTGGTAGGAAATCCAAAAACGCCGATAAATAAACCCGTCGCCACGGGATTTGCCACGGAAAACAGCCATGGGATCAAAAACAGACGAGCTGATCGTAAAGACCGTCAAGGATATCGTCGTGAAGTTCATCGAGGTGGGCAACATCTCCCCATCGAGCTTTCACGACCATTTCCGCAATATCTACAATACGGTGGAAAAATCAGTGAGGGGATCGGCCGGTGCGTCCGACGACGGGAAGGACACAAAAAGTAATCGTTAATGGGCTTCGGCCCAGTCCCTGCCCACCGCCAGGTTCACCTTCAACGGCACCTTGAACCGCCAGATATTCTCCATGATATCCCGGGCCAGGGCTTTTACCGTTTCAAGCTCATCCTCCGGGGTCTCCAGCACGATCTCGTCATGCACGGACAGCAGCATGACGGATTTCAGCCCCTTCTCGATCAGGGCGGCGTCCACCCGGATCATGGCCAGCTTGATCAGGTCTGCTGCGGTCCCCTGAATCTTGGTGTTGACCGCGGTCCGCTCCGCAAGCCTTTTCACGTTGGCGTTTTTGCTGTTGATGTCCGGAAGGCTGCGTATCCGCCCCAGCTCCGTGGTGACCTGTTTGGTTTTTTCGGCGGTCTTGATAGTCTCATCGATGAACCGCTTCACCCCGCTGTAGCGCTTGAAGTACTGATCGATGTAGGTGGCGGCCATCTTCTGGCTGATGTTAAGCTCCTTGGCCAGCCGAAAGGCCCCCATGCCATAAATGATGCCGAAGTTGATCACCTTGGCCTGCTGCCTGAGATCGGGGGTGATCATGGACGGAAGCGCCTGAAACACCTCGGCCGCGGTGCGCTGATGGATGTCCTCATTCTCCTTAAACGCCTGGATCAGGATCTGGTCATCGGAGTAATGCGCCAGCAGCCGCAGCTCCACCTGGGAGTAGTCCAGGGAGAGAAAATACCAGCCGGGCCGGGGGATAAACGCCCGGCGGATGTCCCGGCCCTCTTCGGTGCGGACGGGAATGTTCTGAAGGTTGGGCTGGGAGCTGCTCAGCCGGCCGGTGGCCGTGACCGTCTGGTTATAGGAGGTGTGCACCCGGCCGGTTTTCGGGTGAATGAGCTCGAATAAGGCGTCCACATAGGTGGATTTGAGTTTGGAGAGGGTGCGGTGCCGCAAAACCAGGGCGGGGAGCTCATGCCGCTCCGAGAGCGCGGTCAGCACATCCATATCGGTGGAATAGGCGGTCTTTTTTTTGGTCTTTTTCTGAACCGGAAGCTTGAGTCTTTCAAAAAGTATGGCGCCGAGCTGCTGGGAGGAGTTGATGTTGAAGGTCTCCCCGGCCATGGCGTAGATCTGCTGCTCGATCCGCTCCAGCTGGCCGGCGAAATCCTTGGACAGCTCCGCCAGCCGATCCTTGTCCACCAGAATCCCGGCCTCCTCCATTCTCATCAGCACCGGAACCAGCGGCATCTCCACGGAATCAAAAAGGGGGGTCAGCCCGGCGGATTTCAGCATGGGAGCAAAGGTGCGGGCCGCGATCAGGGTGATGTCGGCGTCCTCGCAGGCGTAGGGGGAGGCCTTTGCGATATCAACACCGGCGAAGCTTTCGATTTTTTTGTTGCCGTCCCGGGTCACCTCCTCGTAGGAGATCATTTTGTGATCCAGAAAATCAAGCGCGATCTGATCCAGGCTGTGGGCGCGTTTGTCCGGGTTCAACAGGTAGGAGGCTATCATGGTGTCGAAGGCCACCCCGGCCAGGTCCACACCGTGCTGCCGCAGCACGGCCCAGTCGTACTTGATGTTCTGCCCGATCTTTTTGATTTTTGGGTTTTCAAGCACCGGCTTGAGGGCACGCAGCACGAGATCCAGGGACAGCTGGGTCGGAACGGAGGGGTAAACATGGCCGCAGGGGATGTAAAACGCCTCGTCCGGCTTCACCGCAAAGGAAAGCCCCACCAAGGCGGCGGACAGGGGGTCTAGGGAGGTGGTTTCCGTATCCATTGCAAAGGACTCCACGCCCTCCAGCAGCCTGATCAGGTCGTCAAGCGCCTTTTCATCAAACACGGTGTGATAGCGCTTGCCGGAAAGGTCCGTGGCCAGGGGGTAGTCCTTTTGAAGCTGGCGGAATTCAAGCTCCTTAAACAGGCCGGCAAGGGCCGCGTTGTCGGGCTTTGTGAGCTTTAAGGCGTTTACATCGATCTTCACCGGCGCGGCGGTATCAATCTCGGCAAGCCGCCGGCTTAAAAACGCCTGGTCCCTGTGTTGCGACAGCTTTTCCCGCTGACCGGCCGACTTGATCCGGTCCAGGGCCGCGTAGATCCCCTCCATGCTGTCGTGGGCCTGAATCAGGGAGATCGCGGTTTTCTGGCCGATGCCCGGAACCCCGGGAATGTTGTCCGCGGTATCCCCGGCAAGCCCCAGCACGTCGAGCATCTGTTTGGGCGCGATCCCGTATTTTTTGACCACGGCCTCATGGTCGATCCACTCATCCTTCATGGGGTCCCAGATGATGATCCGGTCGGTGATGAGCTGAATGAAATCCTTGTCGCCGGTGACCATGATCACATCAAACGCCTCATTTGCAGCCCGGCGGGCCACCGTGCCGATCAGGTCGTCCGCCTCATAGCCCGGCAGTTCAAAGATCGGGATACCAAACCCGTGAGTGATGTTTTTGATGTAAGGGATCTGAACCGACAGATCCTCGGGCATGGGCGGGCGGTTGGCCTTATAGTCGCTGTAGATTTCATGCCGAAAGGTGGGCCCCCTGCTGTCAAAAAACATGGCTGCGTACTGCGGGGAGCGATCCTGCATGAGCTTGATCAGCATTCGGGTAAAGCCGAAGGCCGCGTTGGTGGGGAACCCCCGGGAGGTGGAAAGCCCGCGCACCGCGTGATAGGCGCGATGGATGTAGGCGCTGCCGTCGATCAGGTAGAGTTTTTTTTGTTCCGGCATGATGCCGTCACCACCCGGTTTAAGGGTTTAAAATGGCGTCCAGATCCCTCAGCCTGCGGATGTGATACGCCGCCGCCAGAGAGGGGTTATTGTAGGCCGCCAGGGGCACCCCGGCGGCATAAGCGGCCGCCTCGTCCAGCTTGGAATCCCCCACGTAGATCATGGCGTCCGGCGGTATTTTAAAATGCTCAAGCACACGGATCAATCCGTCCGGATAGGGCTTGGGCCGCAACACATCCAGGGCCGTGACGACCAGGTCAAAGTATTGGTCGATCCCATGCTCGGCAAGCGCCCGGTGCATGGTGTCGGTGCGGTTGGTGGCCACGGCAAGATGGATGCGGCCGCTGTATTTTTCAAGCAGCGGCTTTAAATCCGGCTCCATTTTCATGTAAGCGATATAGCGGCCATACCCCATTTGCCTTCGATAGGCCTGGGCCGCGGCAAGCTCCTTGGAATCGGGGAACAGCCGGGCCATGGCCTCGTCTGCGGTGTGCATCTGGGCGTAGGCGAAGTCTTCCTGGGTTATGGAGGGGCGGCCGAAATGCGTAAGCACATGGTTGTAATACGCCCGGTTTGCCTCCTGGGTATCAAAAAGCACGCCGTCGCAGTCAAAGGTTAAGACCTTGATGCCACCCATAAAAAAATTATTCCCCGGTCTTCTCCATGCCGGGCAGGTCCCTGGGGGCAGCCTCTTTCGAGCCTTCGGCCTGGGATTCGGCCTCGGACTTGATGATCCCCCTCACCAGAATGCTCAGCGGCTCATGGTTGTTTTCGCTGGTGATGATGATGATCTTGTCGGTGTACTTCCCCTCGGTCGTTCGGATATTCTCCACGTTGATTTCATAGGCCTTTTTTCCTGAGATTTCCGTATCCTTCACCGAGAAGGCGATATCCGTACCCTCCAGCGCGGTGACCTTTTTCAGGGTAAAGGGGACAGGGGTCTCAGGAACGATGGTGACCTTCTGGGAGAGCTTCTCCCCGACAACCCCGGTCATCAAAAACGCTTTCGGGGTGATGGTGGCGAACCGGTTGACCTTGCCGGTGACGTCGATCTCCATTACGCCCCGATCCGGATCGCTGGTGTAGATCTTGACGGTTTTGTTAAGGGTTTGGCCGCCGTAGCCGGCGGTTCGAAATTTAAGCGTCATTTTTCCCTCTTTCCCGGGAGGGATCAGTCTGTCAAATGAGACTGTCGTGCAGCCTCACCCGGCCTTGACGCTCTTGATTTCAAGGTCCGCATCCCCGGTGTTCTTGACGATGAAATCATGGACCACATCAATCCCCTCATAGACGCTGCCAAAATCATAGGAAGGGGATTCCAGCACCGCAACGGGTGCGGCCCCGCTCGCCGAGGCCGGAATCAGCACGCCGGCCGCCCCCAGAATCAGGGCCGCCAGCGCAAGCATCCGGCATATCCTTTGGTTCATACGCTTACCTCCTAAAGTTAAAAATTAAAAGTGAACTAAAGTGCCGAAAGTTAAGGACTGGTCTGATCTCGCCACCTGTTCTTAACTTAAAAACAGCAAGGCCGCAGGCAACTGTCCCGAAACAGATAAAAAAAATCTTATTGGATGTCAAGACCTATATCCGGCGTTATGAACCCTGCATGCCGTCCGAATGCAAGATAAACCCTACCTTTCGGTTATGATGTGTGATAAAAAAACGCCTATGAGATCTGCAAAATTCATACTCGGGGCCCAGTATTTTGTATATTTTAGCGTGATCGGGCTTTATCTGCCCTATTTCAACCTCTACTGCTTTCATCTCGATTTTACCGGGTTTCAGATCGGCGCTCTGGCCTCGACCCGGACCCTGACTGCGGCGCTGTTTCCGATGCTCTGGGGGGCCGTGGCCGACAGGTTCCTGATCCGGCGGCGGCTGTATATTTTCTGCAATTTTATCAGCACCGCCCTGTGGGGGCTTTACCTGCTGACCACGGATTTCTGGGGCATGTTTGCTGTAACCCTGTTCTACGGCATCTTCTACGCGCCGATCATCTCGTTTCTGGAATCCTTTTCCATGGATCTGCTGGGAAAGGAAAAAAACCGCTACGGCCGATCCAGGGCCTGGGGATCCTTCGGCTTTGTCCTGATCGTGGTCGCCGCGGGCCGGGCCATCGACGCCTTTTCCGTTGAAATCATTTTAATCCTGGTGCTTGCGGGCTCCTTGTTACAGGCCTATCTTTCCACAAAATTCCCTGTCGGCCTTCTCAACGGGCCGTCGTCTTTTTCCGCTTTTTCCGCGGGTGTTCGAAGGCTGTTGAAACCCCGGGTGCTCCTTTTTCTGTTCTGCGCCTTCCTCATGCTGGCAAGCCATGGGACCTACTACGGGTTTTTCTCCATCCACCTGGAAAATTTGGGATACAGCAGCACCTTCATGGGGGTGAGCTGGGCCCTCGCCTCGATTGCCGAAATCCTGGTCATGATCTTTGCGGACCGGATATTCAACCGGTTTTCCTACGAAAGGATCCTGATTTTTTCTTTTGTGGCCGCCGGGTTCCGGTGGATCATCATGGCCGGCGCGACATCGGCGGAGATTATCCTGTTTGCCCAGCTGTTACACGCCTTTTCCTACGGGGCCTTTCATGTGGCGAGCATCCTTTACATCGACCAGCAGACCCCGGACGAGGTGAAAACCCTGGGGCAGGCGGTCAACAACGCCGTGTCCTACGGGCTCGGCATCATGGCCGGGTTTCTGTTCAACGGCTTTTTCTTCGATGCCATCGGGGCGTTTCGGCTGTTTGGCATCAGCGCAATCCTGGCTTTTTGCGGTGGGGCGCTGCTTTTTGTCTCAAAAACAGGCAAAGCCGTCGATGCGGATTGATTAGCGGCGGGTAAAAAAGGCTTAGCGGTTTTGAAGGACCTCGGGATTTAACACCAAAAAATACATCTCTCCGGGGTGTTTCAGCTGCCCTGCGGCCAGCTCGGCGTATTCCCCGTTTCCCCAGAAAATATCCGCGCGGCCCATGCCGCAAATGGCGGCGCCTGTGTCCTGGTTGAGCACGAAACGGCAAAAGGGGGTCCATGCAATAATTTTTCCGGATTCATCCACCACAGGCTTTTGGGTGCAAATAAAGACCAGGCCGCCGGCCGGGCATAGGCTCTGATCCGTGGCGATGGATCGGCCGGGGGTCAGCTCCACCCCCAGGCAGCCCGTCGGCTCCCTGTCGGAGACCTTAAAAAAAACGTACCGGGGGTTATAGGACAAGACCTCGTTTGTCTCTTCGGGATGCGCCTTCAGGTAGGCCCGTATGGACTGCATGGAGACCGCATCCTTTTGCATCCCTTTATGATCGATCAGATATTTGCCGATGCTCCGATAAGGATGCCCGTTTGAAACCTCATAGTGCAGGTTGATCATGCCGCCGTTTTCCAGCCGTATTCGTCCGGACCCCTGAATCTGCAGAAAAAACAGATCGACCGGGTCGTCCACCCAGGCGATGGGTTCAGCCCGGCCGGCCAGGGAACCGGCATGTTCAATGGCCTCACGGGTGTCATAGGGGACCAGGGTTTTTCCGGTGTATCTTCCCACGGCGGTTGTAGCCGGGCATTTTTTACAAAAATCCGAAAGGGTGAAGGTCACCAGGTCCGAGGGCCTTTGGTAAACCGGAAACCGGTTTACAGAAGTCTTTGTCAAACCGCCGTTTAAAATCGGTTCGAAGTAGCCGGTAAACAGCACCGGAACAGGGCAGCCGTTTTCAAAAAACGCATACACCCGGTAGTTTTCAAGGATATGGGCGTGCAGCGCGGCGGCGTCGGGTCGGGATTGAATAAATTGCAGAAAATGCTCAAGGGAGCGGACCATGTGGCCGGCGGAAAATTGGTCGCTTCCCAGGGTAAACCGGCGGGATTCTGGAAGGCCTTGATAATAGGAGATGCTGGCTTCAATCCCCTGAGCCAGGCCCTCAAGGTCCAGGTCATCAGAAAAATAGGGCAACCGCTCCGAAGCGATCCGGGCAAGCCCGGCTTCCCGGCCGGCGCGGGTATCCTCCTTTTTGCCGCAACCGATGACGATCACAAGGCCGGCGGCCACTGCCAGGGCCGTCAATATAAAAAATTTGTAAAAATCAGGGCGCATCTTGTTCGGGTTCCTGTTTTTCCATGGACTGCGCATCATCCGTGTTTACGGTCCTCGGCCGGTTGTCCACCGGTGCTGACGCCATGAGGGTTTTTCCGCCCTTCACGGTCACCCCCATTTTGTCAAACCGCCGCGCTGAGGGCAGCACCCGCCGCTCAAACGAGCCCACCACGCTGTTGTAGGTGGTGACGCATCGATCCAGGTCCCTTCCCAGGGCGTTTAAATGATCGGCCATCATGGCCAGGCGGTTGTAAAGCTCGCCCCCCAGTTCGCTGATGGCCCTGGCGTTTTGGGCCGCGGTTTCCTGTTTCCAGCCGTAGGCCACGGCCTTGAGCAGGGAGATCAGGGTGGTGGGGGTGGCCAGGATCACCCCTTTTTCCGAGGCCTCCTCAATCAGGCCGGGCTGCTGCTGAAGGGCCGCGCTGAAAAAATTCTCTCCGGGCATAAACAGCACCACAAACTCCGGGGTCGGCGAAAACCGGCTCCAGTACGCCTTGGCGGCCAGCTTCTGAATATGCGCCTGGACATGATGGGCATGCCGCTTGAGCCCCTCTTCGGCCTGGTCCGGGCCGCTTGATTCCAGGGCGTCCAGGTAAGCGGTGATGGGCACCTTGGAATCCACAACGATTTTCCGGTCCCCGGGAAGCCGAATGATCATGTCCGGCCGCAGGGCGCCGTCCTCGGTCTGGACGGTCTGCTGCTCAAAAAAATCGCACTGGTTCTGCATTCCTGAAAGCTCCACCACCCGGCGCAGGGTGATCTCCCCCCAGCGGCCCCGCACCTGGGGCATGCGAAGGGCGTTCACCAGCTTTCCGGTCTCCCGCTGCAGCGCGTTCTGGGTCTGGCTCAGGGAGAGGACCTGCTGGGAAAGCTCGCCGTAGGCCTTTTGACGCGCATTTTCCATGGCCTGCACCTGCCGGTCGTATTTTTCCAGGGCCTCGAAAACCGGGCGGACAGACTCTGCAACCGCCTTTTCCCGGACCTCAAACTCCTGTCGGGCGGCTGAAAAATACCGGGCAAAGGTCTGCCCCGCAAGATCGATGAACGACCGGTTGTTCTCCTGCATCACCTGGGCGGAGAGCGCCTTGAAGCTGTCGGTCATCTGGGTTTTCATCTCCTCAAACCGGGCGATTTTTTCGGCGGCGGCCTTGAGTTCGCCTTCCAGGGCGGCCTTCTGAACGCCATGGGCCGCACTTTCTTCCATCATCTTGCGGATCAGAAAGGACCGGGTTATCAGCCATCCCAGCAGCAGACCGGTTGCCAGGCCGATTACCAGAAAACCGATGTGCGGGGTCATCGCTTCCATGCCTATGCCTTGATATCCGGGTTTTCATCCGGCAGGGGGATCAGCCGGTCTTTCGCCTCAAGAAGGTAGGTTCCGCTTTTACCTCCGGATTTTTTAAGCAGGCGGATATCGGAGATGATCATTTTTCGGTCATGGGATTTGCACATGTCATAGATGGTGAGCGCGGCTGCGGAAACCGCGGTCAGGGCCTCC
>DYLE01000064.1 GCA_020722245.1 Desulfonema limicola | reverse complement strand
ACTGGAACGGGCCCTGATCAACTTCATGCTCGAGCTTCACACCACAAGCCACGGTTATACGTAGGTCCTGTCTCCGTTTCTCGTCAACCAGAAAACCATGACAGGCACCGGCCAGCTTCCCAAGTTCGAGGAGGATTTGTTCAAGCTCGCGGACCGGGATTATTATCTGATCCCTACCGCGGAGGTGCCGGTCACAAACATCTATCAGGACGAGATCCTGGATGAGGAAAAGCTTCCGATCTATTATGCCGCCTATACCCCGTGTTTTCGCTCGGAGGCCGGATCCTACGGCAAGGACACCCGGGGTCTGATCCGCCAGCACCAGTTCAATAAGGTGGAACTGGTGAAGTTCGTTACCCCGGAGACCTCCTATGATGAGCTGGAAAAGCTTTTAGATAATGCGGAGACCGTTTTAAAACGTCTGGGCCTCCCCTACCGGGTGGTGGTGCTCTGCGCCGGCGATCTGGGGTTTTCAGCGGCCAAAACCTATGATATCGAGGTGTGGATGCCCAGCCAGAACCAGTACCGGGAGATTTCTTCCTGCAGCAACTTCGAGTCGTTTCAGGCCAGGCGCGCCGGAATCCGTTTCAGGCGAAAGGGAAAGAAGGGGACCGAGCCGGTGCATACCCTAAACGGCTCCGGGCTTGCCGTGGGCCGGACCTTTGCCGCAATTTTAGAGAACTACCAGCAGCCCGACGGAAGCGTGGTGATCCCCGAGGCGCTGCGCCCTTACATGGGCGGCCGGGAGAGGATCACCCCATGAAACTCCAGGATTTTCCCAAAGACATCCAGCCCCACCTGATCCCCAGGCCATCCGGCCGGCTGATTTATCGATGTTTGGGGTGCAACCGGGAGTACGGCATTGAAAAGTTGCTTTACACCTGCCCGGCCTGCGGTCAGGTCCTGCTGCTGGAGGATTTAGAGTTTGACCGGTTAAAGGCCGTTCCCGGCGCCACCTGGCGGCGTATTTTTGATTTCCGCCGAATGCTCAATATCCCTTCTGTGAAAGGGGTTTACCTGTTCCATGAGTTTGTCGGGCCGGTGATTCCTTTAAACGCGGTGGTTTATTTGGGAGAAGGGCATACCCCGGTGATCGAAGCCAATGACCGGCTTCAGGAGCAGGTGGGTTTTAGGTTTTATTTCAAAAACGAGGGGCAGAACCCCAGCGCCTCTTTCAAGGACAGGGGCATGGCCAGCGCATTGAGCTACATCCGGTATCTGATTCAACAGGGGCATGTATCCGATGTGCTTGCCGTGTGCGCATCCACGGGCGACACCTCGGCTTCTGCGGCGCTGTATGCCGCCTATCTTCAGCCGGATGTCAAATCCTCGGTGCTGCTTCCTCACAAGAAGGTGACCCCCCAGCAGCTGGCCCAGCCCCTGGGCAGCGGGGCGGTGGTTTTTGAAATCCCCGGGGTGTTCGATGACTGCATGAAGGTGGTGGAGTCGCTGTCGGAAAACTACAACGTGGCGCTCTTAAACTCCAAGAACGCCTGGCGGATCCTGGGGCAGGAATCCTATTCCTATGAGATCGCCCAGTGGTTTGACTATGACCTGGAGGATAAGGTTATCGTGGTGCCCATCGGAAACGCCGGGAACATCACGGCGATCATCAACGGGTTTTTGAAGTTTTATGACACCGGCATCATCGAAACCCTTCCGAAGATCATCGGGGTGCAATCCGGGCATGCGGATCCGGTATACCGTTACTACCTGGAACCCGACGAGGCCAAACGAAGGTTTTCGCCGGTCCATGTGAAACCCAGCGTAGCCCAGGCCGCTATGATCGGCAACCCGGTCTCCATGCCGCGGGTCATCCATCTGGTCAGGACCTATAATGAAAAAGCCCGAATGCAGAAGGTCTTTGTGGTTCAGGTGACCGAACAGGAGATCATGGACTGGCAGCTGATCGCCAACCGCAACGGGCATGTGGCCTGCACCCACGGCGGGGAATGCCTTGCCGGGCTGGTGAGGGCCGGGCAGAACGGCTGGATTCAAAAACAGGAGTCCGTGGTGCTCGACTCCACCGCCCACGCCCTTAAGTTTTCGGGGTTCCAAGACATGTACTTTGAAGACCGATTTCCGAAGGAGTATGAGGTGACCTCCAGGCCGGAGCTGGTCAACTCCCCCCGGCTGGTCTGTCCGGCGGATTTGAAACAGATCCCCGAGCCCGGCAGGCCGCTTTCCGGGGAGGCGCTGGAAAGGTATGTCCAACGGGTTGCGGCGGAGATCGCGGGGATACTGGGATTAAAAAGGAAAAGCGGGGGATGAATCCTGATTTGCGGCTTTGGGTAATCCGTCTGATGGCGCTGGCCGTCGTCTTGCTTTTTGCTCTTCCTGTTTACGGGGTGTTTCTGGAAAAAAAATTTACGGTGTGCAGGGATCAGGGCCGGGATGTCCTGTGTGATTCCTACGTGGTCCAGCAGGATGATTTTGTGACCAAGCTGTTCAAGCAGCGGGGTGAAATTTCAAGACAGGATATGCCCGCGTTTCTGGAGATATTCAAGCGGTTGAACCCCCAGGTTCGTAACATCGATTTGATTTACCCCGGCCAGCGCATCCTGATCCCGCTGAAACTCATCGCTCCGGATACCCTGGAAGGGCAGTCCACCGGAACGGTTACTATTCCGCTGATCACCATCACCAATGTCCCCGAGAAGCTCCAGGGAAACGCCGTGGAGCATGTTGTTGTGGCCGGGGACTCGGTTTCCGCCCTGATCGCCGGCCGGTTCGGTGAGTATCGATCCGAGGCCTACCAGGAGGCCATAGAGATTTTCAGGAACCTAAATCCCGACATCAAGGACCTCGACCGGATCCGAATCGGTCAGAAAATCAAGCTGCCTGTTCCTTCCATCAGGAAGCCAGCCGAATCCCCGGCCGTGTTTGATAAGTCCGGTCAACCCGTCGCGGCCCAGATAGACAACAAAAAACCGGCCGAGGCCTTGGTTGAGCCGAAGCCGGAACCCGTTGCGCCCCAGCCTGCCGTGGAAGGCCTCAAGCCGGAAAAACCCTCCTTAAAGCCGGCGGCCCGGACCCAGATTCCGTCCCGAAAGCCGCATATCACCACCGTGTTTGAAAAGGCGGCCCGGATTTTTCAGGCGGATTTGATGGACAAGGGAGAGTATTTCTTCCATCGGGAAGGGGAGGAGGATTTGCGGCTGGCGCTCTCCGAAACCCCGGTGATGGGGCTTGGCTCCGGAAAGCGGGTGCTTTTTGTGCATGACAATCAGGTTTCGGAATACGACCA
The DNA here is from genome assembly GCA_020722245.1 of Desulfonema limicola. GTDB lineage: Bacteria > Desulfobacterota > Desulfobacteria > Desulfobacterales > Desulfosalsimonadaceae > DYLE01. The sequence goes on along the minus strand of DYLE01000064.1, from coordinate 7,488 downwards.
GGCGGTCATCAAAAGCTACTGGAAAAACCTCATCATCGTCAGAATCATGGAAAACGCCTCCCTCCGGGAGCTGCTGACCCCGCTTTGTCCGGTGCTCAGCGGAGGGGATTGCACACACAGCCTTCAGATCCAGGATGCCGGCGTTTCCGTAACGGTCCGGGGGGATTATATCTACGACAGCCCGGACGGGCGGGGAAAGGTCTGCCTCACCCTTATCGAGGACCGCAACCAGGCCACCCCGCAGACCATACATCGCTACCTTGACGGAAAAAATATCCAGGTGTCCGAATGGATCGACGCCGCCGTGTATTTCGGTCAGGTGTCCGGCCTCGAGCGGGGGCAGGGCGGGAATGCGGCCGTGACGGCCATCCCTTGCTCGAGTCCCGAGGGGTTTATTGAAGGGCTTGCCGCGGTTTTCGGTTTTGAATACCAGAAGAACGTGGAGGTCTCGTTTCCCTATGCCGGGTTTCAGATCAAGACCCTGTCCAACCTTCTGATTGCGCCATCCGGTCAAAGGCTGCTTGTGGATTACGGGGACCTTTACGGGGACGCCGTGGAATCCATGGAAACCACCGGGTTTCATGTGATTCAGATCAAGAAGGGCGCTGATGCGATGGGAATGGCCAAGGATCTGCTGAACGGCCTGTCGATTCCGTTTGAGGAGAATCATGTGTTCTGGGTCGCTGACCGGCCGCGCATTCACAACACCTCCATTCGAACGCCGGGGGTGTTTATTCCTTCGCGCAAGACGGGCCAGCCGAAGGTTTTTATCGCCCTGGAGCGGATTCCTGAAAAGCTGCTTCCCTTTTTTAACGGGGAAGGGATTCAGGTGGTTTGCATCAGCCGGTAAGAGGGCCTTGAAAAAGCCGAGCTGTCCTTTTTGATGGAACCGTAAAAAGTCAAACTGTTCGCTTCGTGAGTCTTTCGGGGCGCGATTTTTCTTGAATGCTAAATTGCAAAAACTCGGCGCAAGCGCCTCAAACAGCTTGCAATTTTTAACGCATTCAATAAAAACCGCTTTTTCCCCCGAAAGCCTCAATCTCGCTCACAGCCGACTTTTTACGAGAGCATCCTTTTTGGATCAAACAAACAGAGGGGGTTTTATGAAAACAGGGGGTTGGGTTCGATGGGGGGTTCTTATTTTATCCGTAAGCCTTGTCGCCTGCAGCTTCGGGTGTTCAGCGGCAAAAAAGAAAGAGAGGGCAAGGGCCGCCAGGGACCTCGGCGAGGCGTATATGAAGGAGGGGGAGCATACCCGGGCCCTGCGGGAGCTGCTCAAGGCTGAAAAGATTTATGCAAAGGACCCTTTTTTGCAGAACGATCTCGGGTATGCCTACCTTGCAAAGAAAAATCCGGATCTGGCGATTACGCATTTCAAATACGCGTTAAAGCTCAAACCGGATTTTTCGGCGGCGCGCAACAACCTGGGAACCGCATACCTGGAGAAGGAGGACTGGCATGCGGCCATCGAATGCTTCCTTCCGATTGCAGACGACCTGCTCTACGCCACCCCGCATTTTGCCTTAACCAACCTGGGTTTCGCCTATTATAAGTTGAAAGACTATGACCGGGCCATTGATTATTACAACCAGGCACTGGAGATTAACGCCGATTTCCCAAAAGCCTTGGACGGCCTGGGGCTTGTCTATACCGCTACAGGCCGGTATGCGGAGGCCGTCGCCGTGTTGGAGAAGGCGGTGGCGTCTGCGCCCAAGGAGGCCAGGCTTTATCTGGATCTGGCGGAGGCCTACAAATTAGGCCAGGAGTACCGCAAGGCCTACGACACCTTTAAGAAGGCCGCGGAGATCGCCGATACCCCCCAGTTGAAGGAAAAGGCCGAAAAGGCAGCAGAGGAGATCTGGACCTTGCAGTAGCGGCTTCTTTTCTCTTTATGAAAGTCTACCTTGCCGGGGATTCAGGGCCCTTGGGATCGGATGGGATGGCCATCAAGGCGCAGACCTGATCCAAAATTTCGATCTTTTTTTTCGTCTCTTGAATGTTGACGGCGGGAATGGAGATCCCTTTCAGCATCAGGGATTCCACCGCGTGATCCTTTAACGCCTGTTCGATCCGGCTCGCCTGCTCCAGCATCCGTGCATAGAGCTGTTTTGTTCGCAGAAACTCTGGGTCCACCTCTGCTTCGGGCTTGATCTGATCCAAAAAATCCAAAATCAGCGGCAGCGCCTTCTCAAGCAGGTCCGGGAAAGAGTGGGTTTTTTCAATAAACCGGCGTAAAAACGCGATACCCTCCTGGGAATCGCTGATCCTGGCGTTTCGTATCTGAACCCGGATTCGGTTGATCTGTTTTTCGTCTGGTACGCACCGGGCCAGGGTCTGCGAGAGGGTTGGATGGAGTTTTCTGGTGATATGCAGGCGGTAAACAAACTGCCGAATGGCAAAGTCCGGAATGTGAAGGCAAACCTCTTTTTTTTGATCCGGAAGACAGATTCGGGTTTGAAGCTGTTTTTGAATCAACAGGTCGATCACGGCCAAAACCCCCGGATCATCATAGGCGTTTTGCGAAAGGATCGGTTCGAGCTGCTCCTGAACCGTTTGGGTCGGAAAAAACAAAAGTTCGTAGATCGTTTCTGCCTCGCTGTTTTCCGGATCGGAGAGGATGGGTAGAAGGCTGTCCATGGAGGCTGCGGCATGGGTGGAATCGATGTAGTCCATGGTCTTTTGATCTAAAACGGTGCGGCCCGACAGGACTGCTGCAATCCTGTCGGCAAGCAGCCGATGCCTGTTTTCCCCAGCCGGTGGTTCCACCTGCGCCTCTTTTTTGGCCTGGATGCCAAAAGCCTTCTTTTGGATGAAAAGATAAAACGATGATTCTATGATACACCAGGGATACAAGGCTTCGCAATCATCGTTTGGCGGCGGGTCTTTTTCATCCCTGGATTTTTGAGGCGATAAAAGCCTTGACTTTTTTTTTTGCGTTGGGCATTTTTTATTAATATTTCAAGATAGTTTTATCTCTTAACCTTTCGGCCGGGAGAAAAGCGATGAGGTGCTTTAATGGATTCAGCCTGCGGGCTGGAATGATCCTTGGTTTTGCCTTTTTTTTGATTCTAGGGGCTGATCCTTTAAATGCCGGGGCAAAGGCCGACGCGGCCGATGACAGCCTGCAGGCGGAGCAGCCGCTTAAAATCCAGGAGGCTGAAAAAGCGGTAATGGAGGCCCAGGCACCGGAGGCCCGGACTTTTCCCCGCAAGGTGACCCCGCCGGACCCCAAGATGCTGGATCTCACCAACCAGGGGATTCGGTATTATAAAGGGCAGGGGGTTGTCCAGGACTATAAAAAGGCCGAGGAGCTGTTTTTGCAGGCCGCCGAACTGGGCGGTGCCGCCGCCCAGTACACCCTGGGGTACATGTATCAGACCGGTCAGGGGGTGGCCCAGGATTATGGAAAGGCCATAACCTATTACAAAATGGCGGCTGATCAGGGCTACGGCCTGTCCCAGTACAGCTACGCCAGCATGCTTTATTCCGGGGAGGGCATGGAAAAGGACGATCAGGAAGCCGCCATCTGGTACCTGAAGGCCGCGGGAAACAAGACCTCCCTGCCGGTGTATGATTACAGCGTGGGGGTCTTGTATGACAATGGAGAAGGGTTCAGCCGGGACCTGGAAAAGGCCGCCAAATGGTATAAAAAGGCGGCGGAGGAGGGGTATGGCCAGGCCCAGCTGAATCTGGCGGATATGTTTTACAGCGGCGAGGGGGTTCCCCAGGACTATGCGGAGGCGATCAAGTGGTATAAAAGCGCCCATTTGCTGGGACTTTCCCAGGCCCAGTTCAGCCTCGGCATGATCTATTTCAACGGGGAAGGCGTCGAGCGGGATTACGAGCAGGCCCTGGAATGGTTTAAAAAGGCGGCGGACAGCGGTTCGCTGCCCGCCATGTACTGCCTGGGCGTGATCTATGAGCAGGGGCAGGGTGTGCCTCCGGATCAGGCTGAATCGCTTTACTGGTATGAACGGGCGCTTGACGCCCAGTATCCGCCCGCCATGTACCGGATGGCCATGATGTATTTCAACGGCAGTCTCGGAAAGGAAAAGGACCCGGCCAAGGGCATGGAATGGCTCAATAAGGCGGTTGAGAGCGGCAGCAGCGAGGCCGCCTTTGCCATGGGCGTCATGCATGAGAACGGCGAGAAGGGGATCCCCAAGGATTTTCAAAAAGCCCTGGAGTGGTATCATAAATCGGCCGATGCCGGGTGCGACCAGGCCATGCAGCGGCTGGGGGTTTTATACGATAACGGCCTGGGAGTGCCCCGGGATTTAAAGCAGGCCGCCATATGGCATGAACGCGCCGCCATAAAAGGGAACGCCTATTCCCAATACCGGTTTGCTGGGATGTGCTACAACGGCATCGGACTGGACCGGGATTTTGAAAAGGCCTTCAAGTGGTACAGCGCTGCGGCCGAGCAGGGGAATGTCGAGGCCCAGTACAGCCTGGCTCTCATGTATTTCAACGGGCACGGGGTTGAACAGGATGATGTGAGGGCCTATGCATGGATGTCGCTGGTGGCGGCCCAGGGTGAAGGGATCGCATCCGATCAGCGCGAACTCATCAAGGACAGGATGACCCCGGATCAGGTCGCCGAGGCCGAAGCCCTGTTCAACAGGTTGTATAAGAAAATCCTCCTGTAGGTTTTTTTTACCCGGAATCACCGGGTTGCATAAAACATTTATGCGCATCAAAAAGATTATATCCGGCGGCCAGACCGGGGCGGACCGGGCGGCCCTTGACTTTGCCATTGAAAGCCGGATTCCGCACGGCGGATGGGTTCCGAAAGGACGCATGGCTGAGGATGGGCCGCTTCCTAAGCGGTATAAGGTTCGGGAAACTCAGACCGCCGAATACAATGAACGAACGGAAAAAAACGTCATGGATTCGGACGGCACCCTGATCTTCGGCAACGGAACCTTAAACGGCGGGTCGGCCCTGACCATGTCCCTGGCCCGCAGGTATCAGAAGCCCTGCCTGCATCTTGATCTGGCCCAGGTGCCGGAGCTTCAGGCTGCCGCTCAAATTGAAACCTGGATTCAGGAAAACAGGATTTCGGTTTTAAACGTGGCTGGTCCCCGGGCCAGCAAGTCGCCGGAGATCTATGCCCTGGTCATGAAGGTCTTAAGAGCCCTCCTGTGAAGGGGTTTGATTGTTAAGGGTCAGCCCCATTCTTAAAAAACGAACGTTCGTTCTATTTTTTGTTGACAGCCTGTTTGTTTCTGCGTAAGCTGTTCTCAAACTTCTTTTTTTTTTACAATCCAAAAGGAGAAACCATGAACCTGATCCAGGTCAATCCCGATGCCTGCAACCGCGACGGCGTCTGCGTGGCCGAGTGTCCCATGAAGATCCTGGTGTTAAAAGATCGCCGGTCGGTTCCCGAGCCGGTGCGCGGCGCCCAAAATCTTTGCATCAACTGCGGGCATTGCGTGGCGGTCTGCCCCACAGGAGCGCTGTCTCACCGAAGCATGAGCCCGGACCAGTGCCCTCCGGTGCGAAAGGAATGGCTGCTGACACCCGAGCAGGCGGAGCACTTCCTGCGCAGCCGCCGATCCATCCGCAACTACCGAAAGGACCCGGTGGATCGGCAGACCCTGACCCGGCTGATTCAAACGGCCGCCTATGCGCCTTCCGGGCACAACCTTCAGCCGGTGCGCTGGCATGTTGTTTATGAGACCGAACAACTGCGCCGCCTGACCGGCATGGTGGTGGACTGGATGCGGTACATGCTTCGGGAGCAGCCGGAGTTCGCCCGGAAAATGCATATGGATATGGTGGTGGCGGGCTGGGAACTGGGCATGGACGTGATCTGCCACGGCGCTCCTCATCTGATTGTGGCCCATGCATCGGCAAAAGACCTGACCGCCCAGTCCTCCTGCACCATTGCCCTGGCCTACCTGGAACTGGCGGCCCTGCCTTTGGGGCTTGGCGCCTGCTGGGCCGGTTTTTTTCACGCGGCCGCCGCGTTCTGGCCACCCCTGCAGAAAGCCCTCGGCCTGCCGGAAGGGCATACCTGCATGGGGGCCATGATGGTGGGATATTCAAAATACACCTATCACCGGCTGCCGCTTCGAAAGACCCCAAAGATCACATGGAAATAAATCTTGCATCACCGTTTATTCGTTGAGGAGGGGAAGACATGGACGATATCTATGAAAAGTTAAGGCAACGGCTCGACGACATGGCCACCGGGTACCCGGCCACCCAGAACAAGATTGAAATTAAAATTCTAAAACAGCTGTTCACCCCGTCCGATGCGGAGATGTTTCTGCAGCTCTCCCCCATGCTTGAAGCAGCCGACAGCATCGCCGGCCGTCTGAACCTTCCGCTGAAGGAGACGGCGGACCACCTGGAGGATATGGCCCGGCGGGGGCTGCTGTTTCGGCAGAAAAAAGGGGAACTGGTGCGATATGCGGCCATTCCGTTCGTGGTGGGGGTTTTTGAGTTTCAGCTCGGCCGCATAAACCCGGAACTCGCCCAGGACGTCACCGAGTACTATGAGGAGTCCTTCGGCAGGACCATCATGGCGTTTGGCACCCCGGTCATGCGGACCATTCCCATCAAGAAGGATCTGGTGTCGGAATGGCCGATCGCTTCCTATGAGGATGTGGACCAGATCTTTGACGCTCAGACAAAGATCGCCGTGGCCGACTGCGTCTGCCGGACGCTCGCACGAAAGGCCGGGCGCGGCTGCGATAAACCTCTGGAGACCTGTTTTCTGTTCGGCTCCCACGCCAGTTATTATGTAGACAACGGCATGGGGCGGTATATCAGCAAGGAGGAGGCCAAGGCGATCGCCCGGAAAAACGAGGAAGCCGGCCTGGTGATGCAGCCGTTTAACGCCCAGCATACCGGCGGCATGTGCAGCTGCTGCGGGTGCTGCTGCGGTATCCTGCGTTCCCTCAAGAAACAGGAGAACCCCGCGGCTGCCGTAAAGAGCAATTATTTTGCCCAGGTGGACGAGGAAACCTGTATCGGATGCGGCACCTGCGTGGAGCGCTGCCAGATGGAGGCCATTGACCTGGTGGAGGAGAAGGCGAAGATCAATTATAAACGCTGCATCGGATGCGGCCTGTGCGTATCCACCTGCCCCACCGGGGCCATGAGGCTGGTGAAAAAACCCGAGGATCAGCAGTATATCCCGCCGGAAACCGGGATGGAGACCTATATCCGGATCGCCAAGGAGCGCGGGAAGCTCTAAACCGCGTTGAGCCGGTGGAATAGCTTTTTATTTTTTTTGTAGATCTCGAGAAAGATGGAGTAAAGCCGGTCGTAGATATCCCGGTTGTCCGGGTTTGAATAGAAGCGGTCTTCTATCTGTATCAGGTTTGGAATATCCTCAAACCGGATGCGGTCAAGCCCCACCGCCGCGATAAACGCCGCGCCCCGGGCGTTGGCCTGCCGGGGGTGCGCCACCCTGAGAATTTCCCTGTTGAGCACATCGGCGAAGATCTGGCACCAGAGCTTCGACTGGGCGCCCCC
>DYLE01000063.1 GCA_020722245.1 Desulfonema limicola | reverse complement strand
AAGCCCCTTTTAGGGGCAAGACAAGGCCTGGTCCTCTGGGCCAGGATTTTTACTAAACCGGATTTATGAAGAATCGATGGTGATCAAGGGCATAAACTCTGGAGCTCCACGTCAATCAAAATGAAGTCGATCATCATGCGGGCATTGATGCCTTTCGCAGGCTTTTTTTTTGTCGTTGTTTTTTTTCTATTGATTCCAGGATACGCCAATGCTGGCGCCGGATCCTGTGTCGCTCTCACCCCTGACGACCAGTTTCAGTACGCGACCCGATGTTTTGAAGAGAGGGAGTATTCCATCGCGATCGCCGAGTTTAAACGGTTTATTCATTTTTTTCCAGACGACCCGCGGATCGAAACCGCCCGGTATCAAATCGGCATGTGCTACTTTAACCTTCGGGAGTATGCTTCAGCCGTTTTTCAATTTTCAGGCCTGCTGAATTCGAAAAACCCAACCGAAACCGGGATTGATAGCGGTTTTATGATCAGCGCCTGTTACCGGGGTTTAAAGGATTACCCGGCGGCGATCAACAATCTGCACGCCCTGGCAGGTCTGACTGAAGACCCCAACACCCGGGACAGGGTTTTCTACAACCTCGGACTGCTTTATCTGGAATCCAAGGATTTTGAAAACGCGCGGGTTTTTTTTAACCGCATCAGCCATGCCCATCGGGCGCAGTATCAGGCCGAAGCGGCCGTCGCCCGGCTCGATGACGCTCAACGCATTCCCCGAAAAAGCCCGGTGATCGCCGGCCTGGCCTCGATTGTGCCCGGAGGCGGATACCTTTATTGCAAGCGGTACCGGGATGCCCTTTTTGCGTTTTTGATCAACAGCGCCTTGATTTGCGCCGCCGTTGAAGGTTTTGACGATGGGTATTACAGCCTCGGCGGATTGCTTGCTGCGGTTGAGGCCGGGTTCTATGCAGGGAACATCTACGGCGGCGTATCCAGTGCGCATAAATACAACCAGGCACGGGAAGGCGAGTTTGTAGTCGATTTCATCAAAGGGTTCGGGTTTGATCTTTCCGCCGGCGGCAATGCAGAAGGTTTTATTTTGGGGGTCAGCTGCAGGTTTTGATTTATTTGACCAGTTGGTTCATTTCAAAAATCGGCAGCAGAACAGACAGGACGATGAATCCGACAACCACCCCCATGAACAGGATGATGGCGGGCTCCAGCAGGGCGGTCAGCGCGGCCACGGTGGATTCGACCTCGTTTTCATAAATGTCGGCGATCTTGCCGAGCATGGTTTCAAGCTCTCCGCTCTGTTCGCCCACCAGGATCATCTGGATCAAAAGATGGGGAAAAAGATGCGAGGACTCCAGGGACCTGCCCAGACCTTTCCCCTTTTCCACCTCATCGGCGGCCTGGGCGATGGCCTCGGCCATCAGCTGGTTTCCCACAATGTTTTTGACGATCCCCAGCGCAGACAGCAGGGGGACGCCGTTGTCCAAAAGGGTTCCCAGGGTTCTTGCAAACCGACCGACGGCAAGCTTGGCCGCCAATGTGCCGATGCCGGGGAGGGTGAGGGTGATCCGGTCATAGGCGTGTTTTCCCTTTTCGGTTTTCTTTAATTCCCGTATTCCGAAGCCTAGCGCCACAAGGCCTATCAGGATGGCCCACCATCCGGATTTCAATACATCGCTGGCCGCGATCAGAAAACGGGTCGGCGCAGGAAGCTGCTGGCCCATATCCGCAAAGATTGAGGTGATGCTGGGAACGATATAGGTCAGCAGGACAAAAAGCACGATCACCCCGATAAAAAACATCAGAACCGGGTAGGCCATGGCCGAACGGATGCGATGGGCAAGCGCCTGCTGCTTTTCGCTGATGTCCGCCAGACGATCCAGGACCAGCTCAAGGGTTCCGGAGGACTCCCCGGACCTCACCATGTTCACATAGATGTCCGAAAAGGTTTCCGGATACCGGGCCAGGGCCGAGGCAAAGCTTCCTCCCGCCTCGATGGAATCCTTCACCTGGGACAGGATTTGCTTGAATAGATGAGAACCGGCCTGCGGGATCAGGGTGGCCAGCGCGGAGACCAGGGGGAACCCGGCCCCCAGCAGGGTGGCCAGCTGCCGGGTCATCATCGCCAGCTCCGCAGGTTTTACACGGGGCCGGATCAGCCGTGACGCGAAAGAAGGACGGTCCTGGGCTTTGGAGGGGGCTGTGGACACCTCCCGAATGGAGATCGGGTAGATATGGGCCGCGCGGAGCTTCTGGCGCGCTGCAGATACGCTGTCTGCATCGATGATGTCCGTTATTGCTTTTCCCCGGACGTTTAAGGCGTTGTATTCATAGATCGGCATTTTTCATCATGGTAAACGGCTTTGGAGTAAAAGGGCGACCGGGTGGTTCTTCACACCTTGCTATTGACAAACCTCATAAAAAATCGATACATACAAACCACAGCAATCGGAATTCATGATTTGTTATCATTGCATTCATAGAATCGGGAAATCAAGAGTTTTGAAAGGAATGGTTCGATGTTGAAGGTGGGATTTATCGGTTGGCGGGGAATGGTCGGATCCGTGCTTATGGACCGGATGAAGGCAGAAAACGACTTTAAAGGATATGAACCTCTATTTGCCTCCACCTCCCAGGTGGGTGCAAAAGGGCCTGACATCGGCATGAAGGTTCCGCCGCTTCAGGACGCCTATGATATTCAAACCCTCGCGGGAATGGATATTCTGGTGACCTGTCAGGGCGGGGAGTACACGAAAAAGGTTTATCCGCAGCTTCGGAGCGCCGGCTGGAAGGGATACTGGATCGATGCGGCCTCGGCCCTTCGCATGGAAAATGACAGCGTCATCGTGCTGGATCCCGTAAACCGGGATGTCATCGACAGCTCCCTGGAAAAGGGGATTCGAAACTACATCGGCGGCAACTGCACGGTCAGCCTGATGCTGATGGCCGTGGGCGGGCTTTTTAAAAAAGGGTTGATCGAATGGATCTCCTCCATGACCTATCAGGCGGCATCCGGCGCGGGCGCAAACCACATGCGGGAATTGGTGGCCCAGATGGCGGCCATCGGCGGGGCCACCCAGGGGCTGACCGATCCCGCTTCCGCCATCCTGGAGCTTGACCGCCGGGTTCTTGACGCCATGCACAACAACGATTTCCCGAAGGAACACTTCGGGGTGCCGCTTGCCGGATCGCTCATTCCCTGGATCGACACCGCCATGGAATCCGGCCAGTCCCGGGAGGAATGGAAGGGGTATGCGGAGACCAATAAGATACTCCAGACCGACCCGCCCATACCGGTCGACGGCATCTGTGTCCGCATCGGCGCCATGCGCTGCCACAGCCAGGCGCTGACGATCAAGCTGACTGAGGATCTTTCCATCGATCGGATCGAATCCCTGATCGCCGGCGCAAACGACTGGGTGAAAGTCATTCCCAACACCAAGCCGGATACCCTCAAACACCTCAGCCCTGCGGCGGTCAGCGGCACCCTGACCGTACCGGTGGGGAGGATACGCAAGCTCAATATCGGGCCGGAGTACCTGACCCTTTTTACCGTGGGGGATCAGCTGCTCTGGGGGGCTGCGGAACCCCTTCGACGGATGCTCAACATTCTTCTCGAATACCTCTCCTGAAATGGCATATTCATTGATCATCACAGGGCCGCCTTGACACCATGGGCACCATGCTTATTCCCATCGCGCTGCTGTTTTCGAGTTTAATGCTGATTGCTGTGGGGCTGTGGGGTTGGGTTCAAAAAAGGCGGTTTCAACGCTTTGCCGAAACCTCCCAGAACGAGGCGAACCGGTTTAAAACCATTTTCGATTCCGCAAACGATGCGATTCTGCTCTATGATCCGGAAACCGACCGCATCATCCATTCCAACCCGGCCCTTGGGGATCTGTTCGGATATCCCTTCGAAGACATCCATCAGCTGAACCTGAAACCCCTTTTTTCAGGGAAGCCCCCCTATTCCTTAAAAGAGCTGCAGGCCTTAAACGCCGCAGCGCTCAAAGGGGTTCCGCAGGTCTTTGAGTGGTGGACCGCCGACCGGGCTGGAAAAAGGTTTTGGATCGAGATCAGCTTAAAACGGGCGATGGTATTAGACCGGCCCCATCTGTTGTTTTTCATTCGAGACATTTCCGGGCGAAAGAAAACCGAGGAACGGCTGTATCGGCTGATTCACATCGTCGATCAGGTGGGGGAAGGGGTGGTGACCACCAGCCTGGACGGCGTGGTCACCTATGTCAATCTTTCATGGGCCCAGATGCACGGGTATCTGCCCCAGGCCTTGATCGGAAAGCACTACAGCATCTTTCATACCGAAGCGCAGTATCGCGATGAGGTCCTTCCGTTTAATAAAAAGGTCCTGAGAACCGGCTACCATAAGGGGGAGGTCGGTCATATGCGTTCCAACGGCAGCCTGTTCCCCACCCACATGACGGTCACCCTTCAGCGGGACGAATCCGGCCATGCCATCGGTTATATCGCAATCGCCATGGATTTGTCCGAGCAGAAAAGGGTCGAGGAGGCCCTTCGGGAAAGCGAGATTCGGTTCAGGCATCTTTTTAGTTTGAGCCCTCAGCCGATTTCCCTTACAGACCTTGACGGCCGGATCATTGATGTGAATGAAAAGTTCTGCGAGCTCCTGCAATGTCCCAGGCACGATGTCATTTCCAAATATACCATCGATCTGGGTTTTCCGGTGGAGGAACGCCAGCGGTTTATCGAGGAATTGACGGAAAAGGGGGAGGTGTCCGGTTTTGAGGTGCGGGTTAAAAATGCAACCGGCGCCTCTATTGATCTCCAGATGTTCGCCCGGCTGATCCGGATCAAGGGGGATTTTCTGACCCTGACTGTTTTTCATGATGTGACCGTCCAGAGGATGCTTGAGGCACAGCTTATGCAGGCCCAGAAAATGGAAGCCATAGGCACTCTGGCCGGAGGAATCGCTCATGATTTTAACAACATCCTGTCTGCCATCTTAGGTTATATCGAACTGACACGAATCAGCGTGGATCCGGACAGCCGGGTGGCCCAGTACATCGAGGAGGTGTTCAAGGCGGTCAATCGAGCGATTGATCTGGTTCGGCAGATCCTTTCCATCAGCCGTCAGTCTGAACAGGAGCGTAAACCGATTCGCGTTGAAAACGTGATCCGGGACGTGGTGAAATTACTGAGGGCGACCCTGCCGGCATCCATCCTGATCAAGGAACAGATCAACGAAAACATCGGGCTGACAAGAGGGGATCCGGGTCAGATTCATCAGGTGCTGATGAATCTGGGGACCAACGCCGGGCAGGCGATGAAGGGAAAGGGCGGCACCCTGACCATCCGCCTGGACCGGGAAACCATTGGTTCCGATGCGGCGACCGATGCCATCCCCCTTGGCCCGGGAGCCTACCTGAAGCTGACCGTAAGCGACACCGGATGCGGAATTGCACCCAAGGACCGGAAACGGATTTTCGATCCCTATTACACCACCAAGGAAAAGGGAATGGGCACCGGGCTTGGCCTGGCGGTGGCCCAGGGGATCGTTCAGAAGCACGGCGGCATCATCACCTTTTCAAGCGAGGTCGGGGTGGGGACGGATTTTCATGTTTATCTGCCCATGATCCTTCCGGCCCCAAAAAAGGAGTTTCATGAAAAACTCAAAACCAACCAGATCCTGCCCCATGGAAAAGAGAGCATCCTTTTGGTGGATGATGAAAAGCCCAGCATCGATACCGGCAGGGAGATGCTGGAATACCTCGGATACCGCGTGCAAACCTGCATGACCGGCATGGAGGCCTTAACCCTGTTTAAGGAGACGCCCGACGGGTTTGACCTGATCATCTCGGATATGACCATGCCGGGCATGAGCGGCGATCAGCTTTCGGAAAGTCTGATTCGGATCCGGCCGGATATTCCGATTATCCTGTGCACCGGGTTCAACCCCCAGATCGATGAGGCGTCGGCTCGAGAAATCGGGATCAAGGCGTTTATCTTCAAACCGCTGACCCTTCAGAAGCTGGCCTTGCTGGTTAGAAAGGTGCTGGATGAACAGGGGAGGGCAGGGGTTTAAAAAAAATGCCGGGTGATCAGGGACAGGGAGAACAGCGCGGCGTTTCCCAGAAAATGAATGACGATGGGGGTCGATAGGGACTTTCCATGCTCATAGGAAAGGCAAAACACGATTCCTCCGATCACCTGGATAAGGGGAAGACCGGACGCCCCGGAATGCGCCGTTGCAAAAAACAGGGTGCTGGCCGCAACGGCAGTCCCTATGGCCCATGCCGGTTTCAGACAGCGACGCAGCAGGCCTTTTAGATAGCCGTAAACCATGCCCCGGAAAAACAGCTCTTCGGCAACCGGGCCCAGAGCGGATCCGACCAGATAAAACAAGACTATCCGCCATGGCTGGTCCGGGGTATGTACATGGATCCATCGAAGCGGGTTGATGCCTGCAGCGACCAGGCAGACCCCGATCAAACCGGCGATACCCGCAAACCCCACAGACCACAGGATTCCCTTTGTGATGCCCGGAAGGATTGCCTTTCGGGACAGCCCCAGGGCGAAGACCTGGCCGTAGAGCGTGAAAATCCCAAGGATGGCAAGGATGTCGAACATCCTTGCTATCCCTGTGACCACCAGGGGTTCAATGCCAACACCCATCCGTTGCAGCGCGGTTTCAATGAGGAAGACCGCGACGAATGCTAGGGCAAAGGGGGTGCTGTGAATTCGGGCTGTATCCATTCAAGCCTCTTTAAAGCCTGATAGGCATACCATTGGACGTACCAGTGGTCCGATGCTTTAAGTCGGTCCAGGATCAGGTTCGCGGTTTCGCGGTGCCCTCGTTTGCCCAGACTGAACAGGGCCATGCATACCACGTTAGGGTGGGGGTCATTCGCCAGCTTTCGAAGCAGTTCAAGGGTTTTTTGTGAGGTGCCGTATGCCAAAGACCTTGCCAGCCAGTAGCGTTCGGCGATATGGGGGCTGTTGGCCATTCCTTCAATTCCGGGGGAATCTTTAAGGGTTGACAATTCATTGCAGAGGGTTTTCAAGGCAAAGACGCGCTCTTGCCAGTTTTGAGAGTTTAAGGCGGTAAACGCTTCGGCTCGCGAAAGCGGATGATTAAGCCCTGACTGCAAGGGAAGGGTGAGCCAAATTCCAAGAAACAGGCATGCCGTCACGGCTATCCATGATCGGAGGGCCGGAAAGGGGAGAAAAAACAGTCCCAGGGTAAGGACGGCATGCATCAGGATATAGCAGGTCAGGGGAAGCCCCACGATAAGGGACAGGAAGGTCGCCTTTCTAAAAAAGATGTTCGGGTCGCAGTTTTGTGAAAATATTTTCAGCCGGGATTCCGGGTCAGCCAAAAACTCCTTTACGGTTGAGGTCAGTATTATCTTTTTCTTGTTTATCAGAAGGAGGTTTTCATGCTCCTGGCGAAGCGTCAGGTCAACAGGGGATGCGGTGTTGACTTTCAGGTAATCGGCCCGGCGAAGCCGTTGTTCTATCCTTTTTTCAAGATCGGGGTCTGCGGTTTGCAGACGGCAGGTTTTGAGCAGCTTCTGATCCAGGGATTTAAACACCTCGGCAGGGTAGAGGGTATACCGGTAATAAAAATCATTCAAACTCCGTCCCAGAGGGCTCGGCAGCAGAAGATAGTCCCGAATCCGGACGAAAGGGTCGGCCTTCAGATGCGGCAGCCAGGCCAGGATAATAAGAAAAAGGGCAATCCCATGGCCCAGGAAAAGAAACCTGGGTTTTGGTCCGCGGGTAATGAAATGGAGCCGGATAGAGGCTGCGCCGGCCACGGCCGGTATCACAACAAACGCCAGGGTGGCTGAAAAATTCAGTCCGTTGCTGTTGAGACGGTAGATCACAAATCCCCAGACCGCAAGAATCAATGTCCAGATCAGCCTTTTCGAAGCAAAAAAATTTTGTAAATTGAGCAGGGCAAGGCTTGCCAGGCACAGCCCGCAGCCTATGGACAGGGTGAAAAAAAGCCCGCCCCAGAAGGCCGGTCCGATTTCCGTGAGCGTCTGCATCACACGCCCGCTCGGAACGACAAGGTAGCCGGCGGCCTTGAGAACATCCAGGTGGTGATGCAAAGAAAGGTTTGAATCGTAAACGATCAGGGTGAACACGACCTGGGCGGCGATCAGGCCGATAGCGAGAACAGAGGCCGGAAACAGCTCGCGTCGCATGTTTCAAGGCTTTATCAGCCCGGCCGCCGCCTCAAGCGCCAGGACATACCCCAGCCTGCCGAATCCGCTGATCTGACCGGTTGCAACATCGGCGATCAGGGAGCGTTGCCGGAAAGCCTCCCGTTTGTAGATGTTGGAGAGATGCACCTCGATCACCGGCATGTCCAGAAGGAGAATCGCATCCCGAATGGCGATGCTGGTATGGGTGTAGGCGGCGGGGTTGATGATTAAGGCGGCATAGATTCGAGAGGCCGACTGGATTTTTTCAACAATCTCCCCTTCGTGGTTGGACTGAAATGTTTCGATATCTACGCCCATCTGCTGAGCGCGGGAAAAGAGCGCCCGGTCGATCTCTTCCAGGGTGTCTGATCCGTAGGTTTCAGGCTCCCTTTTTCCAAGCATGTTCAGGTTCGGCCCGTGGATGATCAGGATTTTTTTTTTCATGGTTTGATTTCCCGCCTCAGGGATGCGATGGTTTTTTTATAGTCATCGGTGGTGAATATCGCCGAACCCGCGACAAACACATCGGCGCCGGCCTCGGCGATGGCCGCGATATTGGACAGGTTGACCCCGCCGTCCACCTGGATCAGCGTGGCGAGCCCCCGGGAGCGGATCGCCTGTTTGGCCTGTTTTATTTTTTCAAGGCTGCTTTGAATAAAGGATTGCCCGCCGAATCCGGGGTTGACGCTCATCAGAAGGATAAAATCCACATCCTCCAATACCCATTCGATGGCCTGCAAAGGCGTCGCCGGGTTTAAGACCACGCCGGGCCGGCAGCCCAGGTCCCGGATCAGGCGCAGGGTTCGGTGGAGATGGGGGCATGCCTCGACATGCACCGAGAGATAATCTGCGCCGGCCTTGATGAATTCCGGAACATACAGATCCGGGTTTTCAATCATCAGGTGAACATCTAAAGGAAGGTCCGTGAGCCGGTTCACCGCCTGGACGATCATCGGTCCCATGGTGATGTTGGGAACAAAATGGCCGTCCATCACATCAACATGGATCCAGTCCGCTCCGGCATCCGCCACATCCTGAAGCTCCTTTTCAAGGCGGGTGAAATCGGCGGATAAAATCGACGGCGCAATCAGTTTCATAGGCTGTTCTCTTGCAGCAGGGGTAAACCCTGTAAAACGGACCGGTCGAAAAATTTTGTGTCGATCAGCAGGTCATTTTTATACAAAAAAATCATAGAATCAGGCTGGTTGGGCACCAGCGCCCATACCTCCGTGCCTGGCCGCATCAACTGGTCATGAAGGGTGCAGGTAAACCCGGAAATCATCAGTTCAAGCCGAATATGCTGTTTTAAAAATCCCATGGGCAGCCTGTAGCGAAACAGGAGGCCGCTGTTGGATCCGTTTCCCCCGCCGAAGGGATTCCCTGCGCGCATTTGATTGACTTCGAGGTTTATCCTCTCGCCGGTTTTAACCCTATAGCCGGACGGCGGATCCTGGCCCACCACAAGGTTCGGCGGGCTGTCGGAAAGATATACCGGTTTAATCATTCCGATTTCAAGCTTATTTTTTTTAATCAGGTCAACGGCCCTATCCAGGGAAAGGTTTTTCACATCCGGCATTCGGTATTCCTCGGGCCTGGGTCCGAGGCTGACCAGCAGGTTTACGGCCTCCCCCCGGTTGAGGGTTGCGCCGGAGGGCGGGTCCTGCGCGATAACGCTCCCCTCTCCGGCCATCTTATTGTATGCCTTTGATAAAACGCCTTCGATTATGCCGTTTTGTTCAAGGATCAACCGGGCCTGCTCCAGATCCAGGCCTTCTAAATTCGGCGCGGAAACAGACTGAACCCCCTTTGAAAGGATCAATCGGATGTCCCGACCTTTTTTGATCATCTCTCCGGGGCCGGGATCCTGGGCGATAATATGGTTTTGAGGGATATTCGAACTGTATTCAGCTCCCTTGATTTTGGTGTTTAATCCCAGCTCGGTGAGCACCTGAAGGGCATAGACGGCATCCCTTCCCGTGAGGTTCGGCACCATCACCGTATCTTCGGACTGGATCACGCGGGTCAGCGTAAAATAGGCGCTGAGCCCTGCAATCGCAAAAAAAAGAAGCACCGCGGAAAGGATTTTTACAAATGACCGGATCATTTGAGCCTTTTCAGACAGGCGGCGAAAAAACCGTCTGTTTGATGAACATGGGGAACCGCCCTGAAAAATCCGTTTTTATCCATAAAGGGCTCCCTGTCGAACAAAGAATCTGAAGCCTCGTTGATGATTTTAAAACCGGTTTGGTTTTTCAGAAAACCCAAAACCACCTCTTCGGTTTCCTCCGGCTCCAGGCTGCAAACCGCATAAACGAGTATTCCGCCGGGTTTCAGCATGCGAGCGGCGTGCGAAATAAATTTTAGCTGTTTTTTTTTGAACCGTGCAAGGTTTTTCCTGGAATCCTTCCATCGAATGTCGGGATTCCGTCGAATGACCCCCAGGCCGGAGCAGGGGGCATCCACCAGGATGCGATCAAACCCTTGCAAAAAACCATTGGGCACATCCGGTTTTTCCAGATCATAGGCAAGGGTGTTAACGATATCAATCCCAAGCCGGTTCATTTCCTGGTTTAACCTGCAAAGCTTCCTTTCATCATTATCCAGGGCCATGACCTGTCCCTGGTT
>DYLE01000062.1 GCA_020722245.1 Desulfonema limicola | reverse complement strand
AAGGAGAGATGGGCGGACCTGACCGCCGTGCTGACGCCGATCATCAAGGGGTATGTCACAGACCGGGCCTTTGAGGTCACCAGCCATGCGGTTCAGGTCTACGGCGGATATGGATATATCAGGGAATTCCCGGTGGAGCAGCTGTTGCGCGACTGCCGGATTTTTATGATCTATGAAGGCACCAACGGCATCCAGGCCATGGACCTGATGGGCAGAAAGCTGGGGATGAAGAAGGGAAAAGCCTTCATCGATTATCTGGGGTTGATGCAAAAGACCATTGATGCGGCTAAACGGCTTGCCGGTCTGGGGGATCTCGCCCGGCAGGTGGAAACCGCGGCGAACCGCCTGGGCGAGATTGCGCTCCACCTGGCCAAAACCGCCGCTTCGGATCGCCTGCTGAATGCCTATATCTTTGCCCACCCGTTTCTGGAGGTGACCGGGGATGTCAGCATGGCCTGGATGCTGCTCTGGCGCGCCAGCATCGCCTCCCAGAAGATTCAACGGTTAGCCGGAAGCGATGACCCGGCGCTATGGCTGGAAAAGGCCAAAACCCACAAGGATGGGGCGTTTTATTACGGACAGATCAAGACCGCCGAGTTTTTCGTAAAGACCCTGCTTCCCGTCACCATGGGCAAATTCGATGCCATTGCCGAGACCAACGGCGCGGCCGTGGACATGCTGGACGCCTCATTCGGGGGATAAGTCCTGCGCGTATTTTGACCCCGGAACGGAATGCCGGAAACTCCCGCAAAGGGAGGCTTATGCTCAGTATACGCAAAATCAGCGCGGCAGGCTTCACCTATCGCCACTTTGCCCGTTACCGGCAGATCATCCGGGTGCTCTTTCGGTACGGGCTTGAGGATTTTTTCGGAGGGTTTAAATTCAACCGGTATGTGGAGGCCTGCCTTCAGCGGCTTTCCCGCAGCCGCCGGGAGTTTTTAAAAAAATATTCCCGCGTCGAACGTCTGCGTATGGCTCTTGAAGCCCTGGGCCCCACCTTCATCAAGCTGGGCCAAGCGCTCTCCATGCGGCCGGATTTTCTTCCGGTGGAATTCGTCGACGAGCTTGCCAGGCTTCAGGATAATGTCCCGTCTTTTTCTTTTGCCGAGGTCAAAGGAATCATTGAATCGGAATTCAACCTGAAAATGGAGGATCTCTTTGAATCCTTTGATGAGACCCCCTTGGCCTCTGCATCCATCGGGCAGGTGCACAAGGCCCGGTTAAAGGACGGCCGGGAGGCTGCGGTCAAGGTGCAGCGGCCGGACCTGGACCGGCTGGTGGCCGTGGATATCGGTATCATGTATCACCTGGCATCTTTGATCGAGAACCATGTGGAGGAGATCGCCTTTATCCGCCCGGTAAAGATCGTGGAGGAGTTCGCCCGAACCATCGCCGGAGAACTCGACTACACGGTCGAGGCGGATCATATGGAACGGTTCGCCCAGAATTTCGCCGGGGATCCCACCCTTCATATTCCCGAGGTGTATCGGGAATTCACCACAAAACGGGTCTTGAGCATGGAGTTTATCTACGGGATCAAGGTCTCGGACCTGGCCAGCCTGGAAAAGGCGGGCATCGATAAACGGCTCATCACCCTTCGCGGGGCGGATATCCTGCTGCGCCAGACCTTTGTGCATGGGTTTTTTCACTCCGATCCGCATTCGGGCAACATCTTTATCCTTCCCAACAATGTGATCGCCATGCTGGATTTCGGCCAGGTCGGCGCCGTGGACCAGCAGTCCAGGGAGGATTTTGTGGATTTGATCGACAGCGTGGTGCAGCAGAACGCGTATAAAGCCACCCGCCAGCTGCTGAAAATCACCTTCTGGGATAAAAAACCGGACACCCGGCAGCTCGAAAAGGAGGTGGCGGAGTTTATCGGAAAGCACCTTTACAAGACCTTAAAAGACCTCAATATCGGAGACCTTCTTCATGACCTGCTGTATATGGTGACGCGGCATCGGCTGCGCATCCCTCCGGATATTTTTTTAATGATGAAGGCCCTGGCCACCATCGAGGGGATCGCCCGCCAGCTGGAGCCGGATTTTGACATGATTGAACAGGCCGCGCCGTTTATCCGCCAGATCAAGCTGGAGCGGCTGAGGCCCCTGCGGATCACCGAGGACCTCTACAGCCTTTCCATCGAACTGATTGGGCTGATCCGGCGGTTTCCCGAGGATGTGACGGAGATCTTTCGTCTGATCCGGGAGCAGAAGCTGGGGCTGAAACTGGATGACAAAAGCCTTGAACAGCTCTGCGTGAACCGGGATAAGGCCGCCAACCGGATCTCCTGGGCCGTGATTCAGGCCGCTCTGCTGGCGGCTTCCGCGGTGTTCATCACCGCTGAAACCCCGCCTTTCGTTTTCGGCGTTTCATTGCTGGGGCTTGCGGGAATGATTCTGGCAGGGGTCATGGGGGTTTGGCTGCTTCTGGCCATGGTTCGCAAGGGCCGGCTTTAGCGGATGAATGTTTCTTCCACAACCGTTCAGGTCCCCGCTGAGTCCGGGTTTTCCAGGAAGTAGGCCGGGAATGTGGTTTGGATGTAGGCGTAAAGCTCCCTGCCGATGGCAAGCCCCAGATCAATGAACTGGGGACCGTAGGTTTTACCGGTATCCGTTCGAAAGGTTCCCCTGATTCTTTCAAGAAACGCCATGCCTTTGGGATAAAGGCTGACAAACCGCTGTGGAGGAATATCAGCAAAGGAAACCATGTCCCATACCGTCTGGGTGAAATTATCCGGCCCCATGCGGAACTTGTCGGCGTCATAGAGACAATCGGAAAGAAGGGTTCCTTCGAGGGTTTTACTTTCCACCATCGCGCCAAAGGCCTCGTGGTTCTGGATCGCCATGCAGATATGGGTGATCTCTTCATCGGAAAACGGATAGCCCGAAAGAACCTTCCGGGCATACAAGGCACCTTCCCGGGCGTGATTTTTAAGCTTGCGCCGAATATCATGCAGCAGCCCCGCGCACTGGGCCATTCGAATCTGCCGACCCATGAGGGTCTTTGAAAAATGAAGCCCTTGGCCCTCGATGATCATCAGCGCTCCGGCGTCCTTGGCCACCTTCTCGGCGTGCGCCAGTCCGTGTCCGAAATCGTTGTCGATCCTTTTTCTGACAAAACTTCGAAGCTTACAGACCACCGAATCGGTATAAAAAAAATGTGAGGCGTACTCGGTCTGGGCCTGGTGTTCCCGATAAAAGGCCGGCGGCGGGTATTCGGCCACAATCTTTAAGGCCTCTCTGCGTATGCGCTGGTATACCTCGTCCATTCAAACAGCCCTTCCATCGGCCTTCAGGTTAAACAGCAAGACAGCGTTGCCCCCGCAAATCTTTTGTTTCTCTTCCGGCAGAAGCCCGGCAGCCTCCATCTCCTGAAAATACCGTTGAGGCCTGATCAGGGGATAATCCGAACCGAACAGGATTTTCTCAGGAGCTGCGGCCAGGCCCGCCACCTTGTATATCATGGGGTCATAGAGAAAGGGGGATGCCGCGGTGTCCACATACATATTTTCAAACCGCTGTTTGACCTCTTTTTTCATCAGATGATAAAGAAACACGCCGCCGCCCCAATGGGCCAGGATGATCTTGTTTTCCGGAAACGTCGAAACCATGCGGTAAATCTGCGAGAGGGTGTTGGGGGTCTTTCCGGGATAGGCATGGCCCACGGGTTCGTTGGTATGGATCATGACCGGCAGGTTTCTTTTACGGCATATTGCCATGATCGGCTTGAGCCGCTCAATCCCTTCGGCTTCGATGCCGGACTGGTAAAAAGCAAGCTCCCCCACGCCGGAAAGTCCGGCGTCCAGGCAGCGCTCAACCTCGCTTTCGGCTTCCTCGGCGAACAGATCCCCACAGCACAGCCCTCTTAGCCGTTTTGAGTATTTTGCCACAGAGTCCAGGATATAATCATTGTGTTTTTTAAAGTGATCGGCTTTTTTCCAGGGAAAACCAAAGGTGACGGAGATATCCACCCCGTTTTCGTCCATGGCGGCAATCAGCCCCTCTGCGTCGACAAGCCTTGCCCTTGGCGAGTCATACAGCAGGCAAAACGCCTCCTCGCCCGGAAACCAGTCCGCGCGGTTGCTGCAGACCTCCGGCGGAAAGATATGGGTATGCACATCAACAATCATGTTCACCATCCAAAGCGGTTTTATGGGTTAAATCTCTTTTTTAAAAAAATCGTTCGTATCGGTTATACTGCCTTCCGGCTGCGTGTAATCGGTGGGTTCGGTTCCTTCCTTGAAACACTCAAAAATGGCATCTTCGGCTTCGGATATGGGCAGAAGCCCGGTTTTCGTATTGATCTTGGCAAACACCACGCTGTCTGGAGCTTGAAACTCCTTTACCGGTTTTCCTTCCAGGGCGCGTTGCATAAACTCCAGCCAGATCGGGCTTGCCGCGCGCGATCCGGTTTCCCCCTTGCCCAGGGATTTTTCGTCGTCAAAACCGACCCATACCCCTGCCATGAGATCCGGGGTGTACCCCATAAACCAGGCATCATAAAGGTCGTTGGTGGTTCCGGTTTTGCCGGCCACCGGGCGATTGAGTTTCCGGACCCGCCGTCCGGTGCCGTAGTTCACAACCTCCTCCATCAGATGGGTGATAATATAGGCGGTGCTTTCCTCAATCACCCTTTTTTGATCCGGATGATGCTCATAAACCACATTGCCGTCCCGGTCCACAACCCTTTTGATAAAACACGGGGAAACAAGCATCCCCTGGTTCGCAAACACCGAGTAGGCCTGAATCAGTTCCAACAGGGACACCCCCGAGGAGCCGAGGGCCAGGGAGAGGTTCCTGTCAAGGGGCGAGGTGATGCCGAGTCTTTGGGCGTACTCGATCGCGTATTGAATCCCGATATCGTTTAAAATTTTTACAGTGACCACGTTGCGGGAATGAATCAACCCTTCCCGAAACAGGGTGGGCCCGTGAAAGGTGTTGTCATAATTATCCGGCTTCCAGATGGAGTCGCGCAGGGTATCCTCAAACACGATCGGCGAATCCATGATGACAGTGGCCGGGGTGTATCCCTTGTCAAGGGCCGCGGCGTAAATAATGGGTTTAAAAGCCGAGCCCGGCTGGCGGCGGGATTGCGTCGCGCGGTTAAACTGGCTTGCGGAAAAATCCCTTCCCCCCACCATCGCCTTGACCTCCCCGGTTTGCGCCTCCATGCAGATCAGGGCGGACTGCACCTCGGGCTGCTGCTCAAGGGCGAGGGACCAGGAACTCGAGCCGCTGTCTTTTTTCTTCACCCGCACCCAGATCACATCGCCGACCGCCACCGCCTCACCAGGACGGAGAATCCGCGCCTCCCCATAGCCCAGTTCGGGGTTGGGTTTTCGCGCCCATTTCATGTCGGATAGCGTCATGACTCCCCGTTCATTTCCCAGCCGCACCGTAACCCGGCCTGCCGCGTCGTCGACCTCTATGACCACACCTTCAATGATGCGGTTTTCGGCGATGGGGCTCCTTTCCCGTTTTTTTTGAATCTCCTGGGAAAAGGCTTCGATCCGCTCTGAAGAAAGATGCGTGATCGGACCCCGGTACCCCTGCCGTTTATCGATTTTGCGCAGGCCGTTTTCAACGGCCCGGCGGGCCATTTCCTGCATTTCGATGTTGACGCAGGTATGGACCTGCAGTCCTTCGGCATACAGCTTCTGTTTGCCGAACATCTCCAGAAGTTGACGTCTGACGTGTTCCGTGTAGTCAGGGGCGGTTTGCTTAAACAGGTTGGCCCGGGGGTGAATGTCCAGCTTCTCGTGGATCGCCTGGGATGCTTCGGCCTTTGAGATAAATTTTTCTTCCACCATTCGGTTTAAAACATAAACCTGGCGTTTTTTAGCCCGTTCCGGATGCTTAAACGGGGAGTAACGGCTGGGCGCCTGGGGCAGCCCGGCAAGCATGGCGCTCTGGGCAAGGCTCAAGTCCTTTGCCCGCCTGCCGAAATAGTTTTGCGCTGCCGCCTCCACGCCATAGGCGCCGTACCCCAGGTAGATCTGGTTCAAGTAGAGATAAAGGATCTGCTCCTTTGAAAACCGTTTGTCCAGGCGGTAGGCCAGAATCGCCTCCTTGAACTTTCGGGAATAGCTCCGCTCAGGGGAAAGCAGAAAGGACTTGGTCACCTGCTGGGTGATGGTGCTTCCCCCCTGAACTATGCTTCCGGCCTCCAGGTTCTTGAAAAAGGCCCGAACAATGCTGGCCAGGTCCACCCCCTGGTGTTGATAGAACCGCGCATCCTCAGCGGCGACAAAGGCATGGATCAGATGTTTCGGTATCTCCGAAAGAGGAATGACGATCCTTCGTTCCGTGTAGAACTCTGCGATGGGCCGGCCGTCATCGGAATAAAAGGTGGTGATGATCGGCGGGCGATAATCCTCCAGGCTTGAAATCTCAGGCAGGTCCCGTGAAAAATAAAAATACGCCCCAACAAGCCCGAGGGCAGCCAGCAGAATCCCGGTAAACAGCAGGAGAAATAAAATTTTTAAGGCTTTAAAAAACTTACGCAATCGCTGATCCTTGCAGAATTAGGTGTCATGCGTTATTCATGCCGTTTCCGGCGCCAGGCCTGGTAACGCAGCAGCTCGGCGTATACATGAAGCGCCCGCTCCACGGTGTTAAAAAAGGGAACCCCGGACCGGCAGAAGGCCTGGGCCAGGTCCGCCTCAAACCCCCCGGGGATATCCACCATGACAAACGGTTTGCCGGACTCCTGATGCGCCTGAATCATGGCCTGGGTATAGGATTCATTCAGATCCCGGTTGATCCCCGCCCCGATCACGACCACGGCGTCCACCCCTGAATCCGCGGCCAGCACCCGGCCGGCACGGTTATAGATATCCATCTCGATCGAGGCGGTCAACCCCACATCCACCGGATTGGACAGGCTGGTGCCGGTGGGCGGAACAAATTCGGCCAGTGCCGAGCGGGTCTGATCGGAAAGCACAGCCAGCTTCAGCCCTTCATGGCCGCAGGCTTCGGCCGCCGACACCGCCATCCCGCCGGGTCCGGAGAGGATGGCGATCCGGTCGCCGAGGTTGTCCGGCAGCAGGGAAAAGCCCATCAGGGCATCGGTCAACGCCTCAAACCCTCTCACCGAAACAACACCCCCCTGCCGGGCCACCGCCTCCCATATCCGAGCCGGGCTGGAAACCGCGCCGGTATGGGAAAACGCGGCCCGACCGCCTTCAGGGGTCAGGCCGACCTTCCAGAGGATCACCGGTTTCTTTCGGGACGCGGCTCTAAGGGCGCTTAAAAAATACCGGCCGTTGGAAATCCCCTCAAGATACCCGCCGATCACCCCGGTTTCCGCATCGTTTCCCAGGTAGGCCAGCAGGTCCGCGCTGGTGATATCGCATTCATTGCCCAGGCTCACGGCCTTGCTGAACCGGATTCCTTTTTGAGGCGCGATCCGGCCCAGAATGTTGGCCAGGGAGCCGCTGTGGGAGATCAGGCCCACCGGCCCCGGTTCCGATGACAGACCTGGAAAAAACGAAAGCCCGCCTTTGGGAACATACAGCCCCATGCAGTTGGGTCCGAAAAGCCGCATGCCCGAAGCCCGCGCAATCCGGGTCAGCTCCTCCTCCAGCCGGCGCCCCTGTTCGGTTCCGGTCTCTTTGTATCCGGCGGTGAACAGCACCGCCCCCTTGACCCCCTTTTGCGCGCATTCCCGGACAATGGGCAGGGCGCTGGAATGCGGCACCAGAATAATGGCCAGGTCCACGCTGCCGGGAATGGCGGATATGCTTGGGTAGGCGCAAATCCCGTCGATCTCCTTGGCCTCCGGGTGGACCGGGTAAACGGCGCCTGAAAATTTTTGCTCCAGAAGCGCGATCAAAAACAGCTTGCCCGCCTTCAGGCCCCGGGGCAGCCCGACAATGGCCACCGAGGAGGGATGAAAGATCGCGTCGAGCTGGTTGGTGAGTTTTTGAATATCTTCCACTCATTCCATCCTTATATACTCAAGCAGGAATTAAGGCCGCTCAAGGAACCCGTGGTTATTTTTCAGTGACCTCGTAATACAGGGTGTAGCGGGCCAGGATTTCGGCGATGCGGTCACGGATTTCGGCGATATCATGGCCGGGGGCCGGCTTGAGGGCGATCTGAACCACGGTGCCATGGACCTTGTGCTCATGCACCGTGACGGAGACCGATTCGACCATATCGCCTAAAGCCTGAAGCTCCTTTTCATACACCCGCCGGGTGGCGTCCCAGCGCAGGGCCGGCTTGAAAATTTTGCCCACCGGGGTCAGGGGGATATGCGGCGTGATCACCACCTCCCGGGGGATTGCGGCCTTTTCCCCCACGTGGGTTTTCGCCCACTCCAGGATTTTTTCCTCGGAGATATCCGCGCCCTCGCCCACCTCAACATACGCCACCGGCACCTCGCCGGCATGCGGGTCCGGCCTCCCCACGGCCGCCACCAGCTTGATGTTCGGCATTTTATAGATCGGCTCCTCGATGGACGCCGGGTCGATGTTGTGGCCGCCGCGAATGATCAGCTCCTTCTTGCGGCCGGTCAGCCAGAAATACCCGTCCTTGTCCATCCGGCCCAGATCGCCGGTGTTGAAAAAGCCGTCCGGCAGCCATATCCCCTTGTTATGCGCCTCTTCCACGTACCCCTTAAACACATTGGGGCCCTTGATGGCCACCACCCCGATCTCTTCGATTCCGGCATCCCTGACATAGGCGCCCGCATCATCTAAAATAACGATTTTCATCTGCTGGTAGGGCATGCGGATGCCGATGCTGCCGATCTTGCGCTCCCCGTCCTTGGGGTTGATGGCCGATGCCACGGCCCCTTCGGTGAGTCCGTACCCCTCCAGCACCTTCATCTTGGAATGCGCCTCAAACCGTTTAAAGAGCTCCACGCTCAAGGGCGCCGCGCCGCAGATGGCGTATTTTAAGGAAGAGATGTCCGCGTCCCCCACCGGTATGTCCAGCAGGACCGACAGGACCGTGGGCACCGCGGAAAAGGTTTCGGCCTTGTATCTTTCCACGATTTTGTAAAAATTTTTCATGATGCTGGGATCCCGATACCCCATGGGCGAGAGCATGACCACATGACCGCCGAAGGAAAACGGCGCAAGCCCGGTGACGATGGTGCCGTTGCAGTGAAACAGGGGAAGCCCGCACAGCAGGGTGGAGCCGGGATCAAACCCGCCCATGGCGATCAGGTTCCAGGCCATGATCACCTCGTTGTAATGGGTCCGGCGGGCCAGCTTGGGGGTGCCGGTGGTCCCGCCGGTATGGTAGAGGGAGGCGATGTCGTCCTTTTTTATCTTGCGATCAAAAAGGTAGCGATCGGAAGGGTAGTTTTCCACCTTTTCGTCGTATCCGATGATATGCTCCGCCTCTCGGGTCTGTCCCATGATCTGAATGACCGACTCAAGGGTTGGAATGCCCTTTCGAATGGAATCGATCTTCTTCCAGATCTCTGTTCCCGGCAGGTCCCCCAGGGTGACCAGGACCTTGGTCTTGGCCGCGGTGCAGATATCGCGGATGGTCTCCGGCTCCAGCAGGGGGTTGATGGGGTTGGCGACGCCCACAGCCTCAGCCCCCCACAGGGTGTAATGCGTCTGGGGGATGTTGGGCAGGACATAGGAAACCACATCTTCAGGGCCGATGCCCAGATCGTAAAGCATGTTCGCGGTCTGCCGGATCCTTGCGATCAGTGCCTGGTAGGAAACCACCATGGGTTGATCATAGCTGTCGCCGTTTAACAAAAAGCTGATGGCCGGGGCGTTCGGATCGATGCCGGCGCCCTTTTCAAGGATTTCAATGGTGCTTTCCGCCTTGACCCGCTGGGTATGCGGCACCTTTTCAATGGCCTCGATATCCGCCAGGCCGCGGATGGTAAACTTTTCCGTCATGGCTGTCTCCTCCTCTGATCCATTATTGGCACAGGCATCCTTATTGATTCTAAATTTGAAGTATAGCGGCATTTTCCTTAATTTTCAAGGCGCCCGGGAATAATTGTGGAGACGGGGCAAAAAAAGCTTGACAGGGACTGAATCAAATTATAAAGTTGAATCAAATTATTTTTATGAACAATATTTAAATTTTTGTATGCCAACCGGTTTTATAAGGAGAGGCGATGGACTTTGCATTCACCAAAGAACAGCTGATGTTCAAAAAAGAGATCATTCGGTTTGCCAAAAAAGAGATCGTGCCCCGGGTTCAGGAGCATGACTTAAAAAAGCAGTTCGACTTTGAATCCTTTCGGAAGCTCGGGGAATTCGGCATTCTGGGGCTGCATTTTCCGGAAGCCTACGGCGGGGGCGGGGCGGATGTGATCACCACGGTGATGGCCGGCGAGGCCCTGGGGGAGGCGGGCGTGGACGGCGGCCTGACCCTGGCCTACGGCGCGCACACCTTTCTGTGCGCGGATACCATTTTCTGCCACGGCACCGAAGCGCAACGGAAAAAATACATTCCGAAGCTGGCTTCCGGCGAATGGATCGGGTGCATGGGCCTGACCGAACCCAACGCGGGATCGGATGTGGCTTCCATGACCACCACCGCGGAAAAGAAGGGGGACCGGTATGTGTTAAACGGCAGCAAAATCTTTATCACCAACGGCCCCATCGCGGATGTGGCCGTGGTCTACGCCAAGACCGATCCGGCGAAGAAGCACGCCGGCATCTCGGCCTTTGTTGTGGAAAAGGGGACCCCGGGGTTTACCGCCGGCCCCAACCTGATCAAGATGGGGGTGAGCACCTCCCAGACCTCGGAGCTTTTTTTCAACAACTGCGAGATCCCGGCGGAAAACCTTCTCGGCAGGGAGGGCGAGGGGTTCAACATGTCCTTGCAGACCGTGGAGTGGGACCGGAGCGCTCT
>DYLE01000061.1 GCA_020722245.1 Desulfonema limicola | reverse complement strand
TTTGCGGCGCGGGGCGGGATCACGACATCCGTATCCGCAACCTATGAAAAAAAAGCGAGATCCGGCCGCCGGCCGGGCCGGGATTAAAGCAGGGCGTTTTCTTTTAAAATCCGCAGCAGCGCTTGAGCTTTTTCCGCAGGGGTCCCTTCAAGCACCTGCCCTGGTCTGACTTTTTCAGGATAAAAATACCGGAGGGTGCGGTAAAGCGGCTTCGGGCGGCAAAGCCCTTCAGCCGGCATGACCTCGATGACGCCCCTGCTGGCCCGCAACATATGTGACAGCGAAGGATACCTCGGTTCGTTGATTCCGCTCTGAAGGGTCAACAGCGCCGGAAGAGGCAGTTCGTACATGGCGATGGATCCGCCCTCCTGTTCCTGCTCCACACAGATGCTTCGGTGCGCGAAATCCAAATTTTCCTTGACCACCGATGTCGCCCAGGGG
The DNA here is from genome assembly GCA_020722245.1 of Desulfonema limicola. GTDB lineage: Bacteria > Desulfobacterota > Desulfobacteria > Desulfobacterales > Desulfosalsimonadaceae > DYLE01. Next base: position 10,513 of record DYLE01000061.1, on the reverse strand, counting down.
AGGTGCAGCAGCTCGGCGATCATCGGCCCCACCGCAAACCGCATCATATCCTCGGACATCACCCCGCACAGGATCAGGTCATAGGGCCTTTTTTGGACGAAGCGGGCGATGCAGCTTGAGATCATCGCCGCATCGCACGCCTCAGCGTAGCTGGACAGGATATGAACGCCGGCGTCGGCCCCCATTCCGATGCCTCGTTTGACAACCTTCTTTGCGTTTTCCGGGCCCATGGAAATGATGTCGATCACCGTATCCGGATAAGCCTCCTTGATCAACACGGCCTCTTCAACGGCAAACGCGTCAAACCGGTTCATCGCAAACTCCACATCGCCGTCCGCCCTGACCTGCAGATCCTTGGCTGAGGATTTACCCGCCTCGCAAATGACCTGATCGGGGTCCGGCACGGCTTTTACACAAACCAGAATCTTCATGGCCACCTTGACTCAGCGAGGTTTTATTAAATTAAAAAGATATACTAACGCAAGGCACCGGTCAAGAAAAATAGAACGATCGTTCGTTTTTTATTGACATTTTCGACCGGCACCGTTAGGTAATTATTCTAAACAGATAACGTTTTTTTGAAAGGAGCCGGTTTCATGGATTTTGCCATATCTGAAAAGATGCAGACCATTCTGGAAATGGTCAATGAGTTTGTCGATAAAGAGCTGATCCCTCTAGAGCCCGAGTTTGTCAAACGAGGCTTCAGGGAGATGCTCCCCGTGCTGAGGGAAAAGCAGGAAAAGGTCAGGCGGATGGAGCTCTGGGCCCCCAACTTTCCCAAGGAATGCGGAGGCATGGGGCTATCCCTGGTGGAGCACGGGTTGCTCTCCGAGGCCCTGGGGAGAACCCCCATCGGCCATTATGTGTTCTGGTGCCAGGCCCCGGATGCCGGAAACGTGGAGATCCTGCATCTTCATGGCACGCCCGAGCAGAAAGAAAAATATTTGAAGCCTCTGGTGGCGGGAAAAATCCGCAGCTGTTTCGCCATGACCGAGGTGGACCTGCCGGGCTCCAACCCGGTGCTCTTAGATACCACGGCGGTCAAGGACGGTGACGACTACGTGATCAACGGCCACAAATGGTATACCACCGCGGCGGACGGCGCGGACTTCGCCATCGTCATGGCGGTCACCAACCCGGAGGCCCCGGTTTACTTGAACGCCAGCATGATCATCGTGCCCACCAACACCCCCGGGTTCAACCGGATACGGAACATCCCGGTGATGGGGCACGAGGGAGAAGACTACTTCAGCCATGCGGAAATCCTGTTTCAATCCTGTCGGGTCCCCCGGTCCAACCTGCTGGGGCCGGAAGGGCACGGGTTTGTCATCGCCCAGGAGCGGCTCGGTCCGGGACGGATTCATCACTGCATGCGCTGGCTCGGCATCTGTAAGCGGGCCTTTGAACTGATGTGCCGTCGGGCCAACAGCCGCATCATCACCCGGGACGGAAAACCCCTGGCCTCCCGCCAGATCATTCAGGCCTGGGTGGCGGAATGCGCGGCCGAGATCGCCGCGGCCCGGCTCATGACCCTCTATACCGCCTGGCGCATCGACACCGAAGGCGCCAAGGCCGCCCGAAACGACATCTCCATGATCAAGTTCACGGTGGCCAACACCATGCAGCGGGTGGTGGACCGGGCGCTTCAGGTTCACGGCGGGCTGGGAATGACCGATGATACCATTTTAGCCTTCTACTACCGCCATGAACGCGCCTCCCGGATTTACGACGGCGCGGACGAGGTGCACAAGGCGTCTTTGGCCAAGCGGATCCTGCAACAGTATCCGGCGTCTTCCAGACCAAACCTTTACCAACCCCGAGAAAGATGAGGAGACTCCAGGTGGAACCCAGGGATTCCATGAGCTTTGACGAATTTAAACAGCTGGCCATGGTCTCCATGGAGGAGATGTGCCGGGAGATATTTAAAGAAAACCAGGCCTCCATCAAGATCAAGAAGGAAGCCGTGGCGCTGAAAAACCTGGCCAGAATCTTCAACACCACCCTGCGTCTGGCAAACGAAAAGGGTTTTCAAACCATGAGCCTCAGGGATCTGAGCCGGGCCTCGGGGATGAGCATGGGCGCCCTGTATTCCTATTTCAGCAGCAAGGAAGCGTTGCTGGAGATGATTCAAAACCGCGGGCGGAGGCTGACCCGAAAGATACTGAGCCGTCTGGTCGATCCGGCCCAGGACCCGGCGGCGAAACTTGAAACCGCCATCCGCGCCCACCTCTACCTGACCGAGGTCATGCTCCCCTGGTTTTATTTTTCATACATGGAAACCAAAAACCTCGATAAAATCCAGCAGAAAAAATCCATTGAAAGCGAACTGGCCACCGAAAGGATGTTTATCGAGATTCTAGACGAGGGGAAGAGACAAGGGGTCTTCAGGGTTGCAGACTGCGTGCTCACCGCCTCGGTGATTAAAGCCATGCTTCAGGACTGGTACCTGAAGCGATGGAAGTACACCCGGCGGCAGGTCTCCGTGGATGACTATGCCGGGTTTGTCATCGATTTTGTCGAATCCGCGATACATGCACCCCTCGCCAAACGGCCTGAGGAAAAAGGAGGACAAGATGGGAGTCGTGGATGAACCGGTGGGAATCCGCGAAGGAGAGGAACTGGATCAATCCCGTGTAAAGGCATTTTTGATGGAAAAAATCCCCGGCCTCGACGGACCACTGGAAATCCGGCAGTTTCCCAGCGGATTTTCAAACCTGACCTATTTTATCCGCGTGGGAAAACGCGAAATGGTGCTCCGGCGGCCGCCGTTTGGCCGAAAGGCCAAAACCGCCCATGACATGAACCGGGAGTATCGGATCCTAAGCGCCCTGTACCCGGTGTTTCCCTACTGCCCGAAACCCCTGGCCTATACGGATGATGAAAGCATCATGGGCTGCCCCTTCTATGTCATGGAGAGGATCACCGGCATTATTCTGAGAAAAAACCTTCCGCAAGGCCTTGTTCTGACCCCCTCCGACGCCCGGACCCTGTGCGAGAACCTGATCGACCTGCATCACCGGCTTCATTCCTTGGATTACCGGGCCATCGGACTGGCTGATTTTGGAAAACCGGAGGGGTATGTGAAGCGCCAGGTGGAGGGGTGGAGCCGGAGGTACCGGGACGCCCGGACCCCGGATGTGCCGGATTTCGAGTCCGTGATGACCTGGTTGAACGACAATCAGGCGCCGGATTCCGGGGTCTCCGGGATCATTCATAACGATTATAAATTCGACAACCTGGTTCTCAACCCGAATAATCCCCTTGAGATCATCGGCATTCTGGACTGGGAGATGGCGACCCTGGGCGACCCCCTCATGGACCTGGGGTGTTCCATGGCCTACTGGGTCAATTCCAGTGACCCGGAAGAATTTAAGGCCATGCGCATGCTGCCCACCACCCTAGACGGCATGATGACCCGGCAGGAGCTGGTGGCACGGTATGCCGAAAAATCGGGCATACCCATTGTCGACTTTCATTTTTATTACTGCTTCGGGCTGTTTCGGCTGGCCGTGATCGCCCAGCAGATTTATTACCGGTATTACCACGGCCAGACCAAAGACAAGCGTTTTATTCAACTGGCCTTTGCCGTGGTCATCCTGGAAAAAGCCGCCAAACGGGTCATCGAAGAAGGATGGATTTAAAGAAATAATGATTCGGCATGGAAAGGTAAGGAGGTCATCGTGACGGACAACCTGCTCTATAAGACCAAAGATCACATCGGGTATCTGACCCTCAACCGGCCGGAGAAGTACAACGCCTTTGACGGCAAGATGATGGAGGCGTTTGAGCGGTTCTGGGCCCAACGGCTCTATGACGAAACCGTTCGGGTGATCGTTTTAGACGGCGGAAAGGCCAAGGGCTTCTGCGCGGGCCTGGATATGGACAGCTTCGGCCCGGAAATATACAAGGCCGGTCCCACGGCCGCCTATGACGCCCAGACGCGGATGGGACGCCTTCTGCTCGCCATGCGCCAGGCCCCCCAGCCGATCATCTGTTGCATCCACGGCGCAGCCGCCGGCATCGGGTTTTCCCTGGCCATGGCCTCGGATATCCGCATCATGGCCCAGGGCTCCAAATGCAACGCCGCGTATATCAATATCGGCCTGGGCGGTGCGGATATGGCCTCGAGCTATTTCCTTCCCCGGCTCATCGGCTCCGGACGCGCCAACGAGTTTTTGCTGACCGGCAACTGGATGAGCGCCGAAGAGGCTCTCTCCCTTGGGTTTGCCAGCCGCCTGGTCCCCCGCGAACGGTTGATGGAAACCGCCGAGGAACTGGCAAGGGTGATGGCCGCTAAAACCCCCCTGGCGCTCCGCATGACCAAGGAGGCCATCAACGTCAATCTTGATGCCGGGGGGCTTGAGGCCTGCCTTCAGATGGAAAACCGCAACCAGATGATGGTGATGTACGCCTTGAAGCTCGCCGGTCAGCCCTGAAGCCAGGCCATGTAGGCATCGATCCGCTCCTGGGCCTCCTGCTGCGTGCGGATCCGGGTGATGGACTCCCGAAAACGGCTGCTGTCGGGCAGACCCTTGACAAACCAGCCCAGCCGGCTTCTCATCATGCGGCAGGCCTGCAGCTCCCCGAACTGCGCCACTGAAGCCGCAAGGTAGCGCTTCATGGCCTCGGCCCGGCGGGGCAGCGAGACCGGAAAAACTTGCCGGCCCTCCAGAAGGCTTTGGATCTGGGAAAAAATCCAGGGATTCCCCATGGCGGCCCGGCCCACCATGACCGCATCGCAGCCGGTTTCAGCGATCATTCGAATGGCATCTTCGGCCTGGAGGATATCCCCGTTGCCGATCACCGGAATAGAAACCCGCCGTTTCATAACAGCGATCAGGGACCAGTCGGCTTTTCCGGAAAACCTTTGGGCCGCGGTCCGGGGATGAAGGATGACGGCGTTTGCGCCGCAGTCCTCGGCGATGGCCGCCAGCCTCAGGGCCTCCTCCCCCGACGGATCCCATCCGCTTCGCATCTTCACCGTCATGGGGATGGAGACAGCGGCCCTGACAGACTTCAACAGATCCTCCGCCAGACGGGGATTGCGCATCAGGGCCGCGCCGGCCCCGCCTTTTAAAATTTTTTTCACCGCGCATCCGAAATTGATATCGAGGATATCCACCCCGGACGCCTCCACCATGGCCGCGGCATCGGCCACAATCCCGGGATCCGCGCCGAACAGCTGGACCGAGAGCGGTTTTTCCTCGACGGCGCTGAGCAAAAGCCCTCGGGTCTTTGACGATCCGCGAACCAGCCCGTTGGCGCTGACCATCTCGCTGCAAACCAGGCCGCAGCCGTTCTGCCTGGCTATCAACCGGAACGGCAGATTGGTGACCCCGGCAAGCGGGGCAAGGATGGTGATGTTCTCAAGGGTGACGGAGCCGATGTTCATAATTTTGGCATGGCCTGGGGTTTAAGCCGGCTCAAGACCCTGGTCTTCTTGGAGGAAGAGGGATCACCTTGGCTTTTGCGGGCTTTGAACCGGTAAGGCCGGCTGAAGAACGCTTCTTTTGTCCGGGCTCTTTTTTCGGCGCAACCACCGGCTCAAGCCGCATTCGCCTTCCGTCCATGGTAAACGCCTCCCCCCGAATATAGGCATCCTTTAAAATCCAGGTGACGGTCTTTAAAGGAATTTGAAGCAACAGGAGACGAACATGATACCAGTCTTTCCTGTGATTTGCGGAAATCTCTTCGATCCGCGCAAAAGCCAGCGGCCGGTCCTCCACGTAAATCAATACGATATCGTTTTCCCTGGCCATGGCGGGTCTTCCATTGCTCCAGCGGATGCCGCCTAATCGTTTTTCCCGGGAAACAGCAGGGTCCGGAACCAATGAAAAAGGGTATTCCCCATGAGCTTATCCCGGTCGATCCGGTCGATGTCCCGTGCCAGCGTGTCGGGATCGGCATACCAATCCGAACGCTTTTCAAAGGAGGCCTGGGGATCCAGCATCTTCACCACCCGGGCCGGATTCCCGGCTGCAACGGCGTTGGGCGGAATCGACTGGATCACCACGGAACCCGCGCCGATGATGCTGTTCTCCCCGATGGTCACCCCTTTGCACACAATGGCGCTGTCCCCGATCCAGACATTTTTATCAATATAGATGGGACCGGGCTCCCCCATGGACCAGACCCGGTTGTAGATGCCGTGCCAGTCCGTGTCCGTGATATAGACGCCGCTGGCGATCATGCAGTTATCAGCGATCACGATCTCCTCCGCCGAGCTGATCCTGACCCCCGGGCAGATCAAACAGTAATCGCCGATTCGAATCCCCCCCTTGTCCTCCTGCTTGGCCCAGACCGTAAACCTCACCTTTTTATCGGAGGTGGCGATGATATGGGCATGCCTTCCGAGACTGATGCGGGAACCGAACACCTCGACATGCCAGGGGCTTATAAAATAAAACCCCTCCCCCAGGGAGTCGAACTGAGGCTTTAGAAAAAGCCTGACATACAGCTTCTGTAGCTTTAAATGCGCTTTTTTTACAAAATACGGACGATGATCCCTTCGCAAGAAAACCTACCTGACAGATAAGGTGTATTCGGATGATTCCCAGAACCGGTGGCTGAAGATCGCCGATGCGGGGGAAAGCTGGTAGAGGGCGTCTACCGCCATGATCGCCACGCCGTTTGTCCAGCTGATCTTGTCCTCGGGCCAGATGACCATGTCCGGATAGGTAAACCCGCACCAGAAGGAACCGTCATCAAATTTGCGGTCAATGATCCAGTTGAAAACGATCTGTGCGATTTTCCGGTCCCCCATGGCGCATAACGCCAGGACCAGCTCCGATGTTTCGGCGATGGTCACCCAGGGCCGGTCGGAAACGCAGAGCACGCCCATCCCTTCCACGACGAACTTCTTCCAGCTCTGGTCGATGCGTCTTCGGGCCTCGGCGCCGGTGACGGCGCCGGAGAGCACCGGATAAAACCAGTCCATGGAATACCTGGACTTGGCGATATTAAACAGATGATAGCCGTTGCGAATCGCCCGGCCCAGCTTGAACAGGGCGGTTTTCCATCCGGGTTTTTCCTTTTTTAAAACCCTTGCCACCCCCAGGGCGCATTTGAGGCTCATGTATATGGAACTGGAACCCGTGAGCAGGGCCATGCGGTCGACCTCCAGGTCCTGGTTTTTCGCCCAGTATATCTCGCCGGTGGGGGCCTGCATGCCCACGACGAAATCGATCGCCGCATTCAGGATCGGCCACATCCGGTAAAGAAACTCCACATCCCCGGTGATCAGGTAATAATGAAACAGCCCCACGGCGATGTAGCTGGAGATATTCGTTTCCCGGGTCCGGTCCAGCGGCTTCCCGTCCAGATAGGAGGCGAACCAGCTTCCATCCTCGAGCTGGGTTTCTGCCAGCCACTCATAGGCCCGGCGGGCCTCGGAAATATAACCGCCGATGCATAGACCCATGGCGGATTCGATATGGTCCCAGGGGTCTGTCTTTCCCCCCAGACTCCACGGGATTTCGCCGTTTTCCTTCTGAAGAGATGCAATCAGGGCAGCAGTCGCATCAATTTCAACCTTAACCTCATGCTTCTTCCGTCTGACATCCTGCTTCATACCGCTTTTCTCATCCTCACCCTATGCTTATAATAAATTGTACATCATACCGCTATGGCTGGTTTTTGAAATAAGAAATTAATATGCCAGAAACACAAACCCGGATCAAGAAATTTACCTGGCTTATCCGCACTTTTCCCGCAAAGAACCCTTGACTGCTCCAAGGAAGTGACTTAAGTTCTATCTTCATTTAAAAAAACAGTAAAAAAAGGAGCACCCCAATGGCGTTTACCATAGCGGTTGCCGGCAAGGGGGGCACGGGAAAAACCACCCTGGCCGGACTGCTGATCAAATACATGGTAAAAACCGGAAGAACCCCCATTCTTGCGGTGGACGCGGATTCCAACTTCAACCTAAACGAGGTGCTGGGCGTCAAGGTCAGCGACACCCTGGGCAACGCCCGGGAGGATATGAAAAAGGGAAGGGTTCCCGCAGGCATGACCAAGGACGTGTTCATGTCCATGCGGATGGAGGAGGCGGTGATTGAAACCGGCGATTTCGATCTGATCGTCATGGGTCAACCCGAGGGCGCCGGCTGCTACTGCGCCGCCAATTCCCTCCTGACCAACTGCATCGAACGGTTAACGGACAACTACCCCTACATCGTCATGGACAACGAAGCCGGCATGGAGCATATCAGCCGGTTGACCACCAAAAACGTAAACGTGCTGCTGATAGTCTCGGACCCCTCACGCCGGGGGCTTCAGGCCGCGCTTCGCATTCACAAGCTGGCTCAGGAACTCAGCATCGGGGTGGAAAAAAGCTGCCTGGTGTTAAACCAGACCAAAGAATCCATTCCCGACGAGGTGATCGAGATGATCAAGAACGACGGCATCACGTTTCTGGGGGCGGTCCCGGAGGATAAAACCATCTATGAATACGATTTTAAGGGAAAGCCCACGGTTCTAATTCCCGAGGAGAGCCTCGCCGTAAAGGCCGCGTTTGGAATATTTGAAAAAATTTTTCCATAGGTATATGACAGGATTATCCATATACGACGGAGCAATCCATGTATATCAAATGTTGGGGGTCCAGAGGTGCGATTCCGGTATGCGGACCTGATTACCTGAAATACGGCGGGGACACCACCTGTCTTGAAGTCCGGGCCAAAAGCGGAGAACTTGTGATTGTGGATGCGGGCACAGGTATCCGCCGTCTCGGCAATCAGCTGGTTCGGGAAAATCAAAAGGAGTTTCATTTCCTTCTGACCCATTCCCACTGGGACCACCTTATCGGGTTTCCCTTTTTTGAGCCCCTTTACCGAAAGTCCGATATTTATATCTACAGATGCCCCTTTCCCGGAAACCATGCGGAAAAGATCGTCAATAAACTGATGGGCCCGCCGCATTTTCCGGTCCGGTATTCCGACCTGATCGCCGCCATCCGTTATCAAACAGCCTGTCCCTACGCATTTTGGATCGGATCGATTCAAGTGATTCCCATCCCCTTAAGCCATCCCCACGGCGGTTCCGGATACAAATTCATCGAGGATGGAAAATCCTTTATTTTTTTAACCGATAACGAGCTCGGCTACACCCACCCCGGCGGGCTTCGGTTTGAGGGCTACGTGAATTTCTGCAAAAATGCAGACCTGCTGTTTCACGATGCGGAGTACACCCCGGAAGAATATCTCGAGCGTATCGAGTGGGGGCACTCGACCTATTTGAATGCGCTGGAACTGGCGATAAAAGCAGGCGTCAAAAAGCTGGGGCTGTTTCATTTAAACCGTGAACGTACAGACGCCGAAATGGATCAAATCGTGGAGAAATGTCGGGGGATCATCCATGACCGAAACAGCCAATTGGCATGCTTTGCCGTGGGAGCCGACATGGGTTTTGACCCGTGATCCTTCGAAAAAATAAAACCGCAGGCAACCCTGAAGGAATGAATATGGAAGACCTGATTCAAAAAACCGCAGAGGTCCTGACCTCTGCAAAATACGTGGTGGCCTTGACCGGCGCCGGCATCTCCGTTGAGAGCGGAATCCCCCCCTTTCGGGGCAAGGGCGGGCTGTGGGAAAAATTCGACCCCATGGAGGTGGGGCATATCGATTCCTTTATGAAAAATCCGGCCAGGGTCTGGAAAATCTTTATGGGGGAGATGAAAACCATCCTTGCCCAGGCCAAGCCCAACGACGGGCATAAGGGACTGGCGCGTCTGGAGGAGATGGGGATTTTAAAGACCGTGATCACCCAGAACGTCGACGGCCTGCATCAGCTGGCCGGCAACACGGACGTGATCGAGTTTCACGGAAACTTCGCCTGGCTGTATTGCATGGCGTGCGGCAAACGGCGCCGGACGGTGGATGTGGATTTGAGTCAAATACCCCCCCGGTGTGAATGCGGCGGCATTTTCCGGCCGGATTGCGTATTCTTCGGAGAAATGATCCCCACCGAGGCGCTTGAGCGTTCCCAGGAGGCCGCCAGTCGATGCGATCTGATGCTGGTGGTCGGCACCTCCGCGGTGGTCCAGCCCGCCGCCTTCATGCCGGTGATCGCCAGGCAGCACGGGGCCACGGTCATCGAAATCAACCCCGAGCCCACCCCCCTGACCGGCATGACCAGCGCGTTTCTGCTCCAGGGCAAAGCCGGCGAAATCATGAAAAAAATTATCGCAAGGCTGGACGAAACAGCGGCGGCCAAAAGGCGCTCCTGATCCGCGGGGGATGGGATGACCCAACCAACCGTATCCTGGGTGACCCGGATCCACCTGACCGAGCCGTCGCTTAAAAACAACACGGCGGATGCGGACCGTCTCATCGCTGCATTAAAGGCCGATCTTCAAACAGAGGCGGTGGACATCGACCTGCCCCTGTTAAAGCGGCTCACTGAAATGCTGCGCAGCTGTAACTGGAAGGTGCGCTGCGCCTGTTTCAAGGATCATGGACGCGGAACCCTTATCGGCATAAAAGGCGTCGATGACCCGACTTCCTTTTTCGGGGCG
>DYLE01000060.1 GCA_020722245.1 Desulfonema limicola | reverse complement strand
GCTGTTCGAATTCAGCGGGGCGTGCCCCGGATGCGGCGAAACCCCTTATGTCAAGGTTTTAACACAGCTGTTCGGCGAGCGGATGATCATCGGCAACGCCACCGGCTGTTCCTCCATCTGGGGGGCCAGCGCCCCGTCCATGCCCTACTGCACCAACAGGGAAGGCCACGGCCCGGTCTGGGGAAACTCCCTGTTTGAGGATGCCGCGGAGTTCGCCTATGGGATCGGCCTGTCCTATGGCCAGCGTCGGAAGAAACTGGCGGGTTTGATTAAGGAGGCCATGGAAACGGGTATTCCGGCCGGGTTAAAGGAGGCCATGGCCGGATGGCTGAAGGGGATGAATGACGCCAAGGCGTCGCTGACCCATGGCCGTCGAATCCAATCCCTGCTTTTAAAGACGGAAAAAACCCCCTTGCTTGCCTCCATTGAAGGCATGGCGGACCTTCTGGTGAAAAAATCCATCTGGGCTTTCGGCGGCGACGGATGGGCCTATGACATCGGATACGGAGGAATCGATCATGTGATCGCTTCCGGAGAGGACATCAATCTTCTGGTGCTGGATACCGAGGTCTATTCCAACACCGGCGGCCAGTCCTCAAAGGCCACCCCGACCGGCGCGGTGGCGAAGTTTACCGCGTCCGGGAAAAAGAGCGGGAAAAAAGACCTGGGATTGATGGCCATGACCTACGGGTATGTGTATGTCGCATCCGTGGCCATGGGCGCCAATAAACAGCAGATGCTCAAAGCGTTCATCGAGGCCGACAGCTATTCCGGCCCTTCCCTGATCATCTGTTATGCCCCCTGCATCAACCAGGGGCTGAAGGCGGGGATGGGGAAGAGCCAGGAGGAGGAAAAACGGGCGGTGGCCTCCGGCTACTGGCCGCTGTATCGCTATAACCCCATGCTGGAGCTGGAGGGGAAAAACCCCTTTATCCTTGAATCCAAGGCTCCGGATGGAACGATTCAGGAGTTCCTTTCCGGTGAGAACCGGTTCGCCTCCCTGGAAAAAACCTACCCGGATGAATCCAGAAGGCTCCGCGCCCGGATTCAAGAGGAGCTCAACCGCCGGTATGATAAGCTCAAACTGATGGCCGACCCGAAATCGATTTGCGAAGAAGGTGCTGAAAAAAATAAAGACAAGTAGCTATATTCCTTGACCACTCGATTCCGCAAAGGCCGTTTGCGCATGAAACGGCCTTTGGTTTTTCAAACGGAATCTGGTTTTTGAGGGGAAGGTTTTGAAAAAACAACCGCCGGTCACGGAATGCCGCCGATGCGGCGCCTGTTGCATGAAGGGCGGCCCGGCGCTTCATGATGCGGACAGTCCCCTGGTGGACGAAGGCGTTATCGGGCTGGGCGATCTGTATACCCTACGCAAAGGGGAGATGGCCCGCGATAATGTTCAGGGAGGGGTGATTCGCCTGGATTCGGAGATCGTCAAGATCAAGAGCGAGACGGCATCCGCCGCCTGTATGTATTACGACGACGCCCACAAGGCCTGTCGCATCTATGCGCATCGGCCTGTTGAATGCCGGGCGCAGAAATGCTGGGATTCGACGCAAAGCATCACCGTGTATTATCATCGCTGTCTCACCCGAAGCCATATCCTTCAGAAAATTTCTTGGCTCATGGACCTTGTGAACGCCCATGAAGCCGAATGCGCCTATGACGAGATCCGTCGTCTGGTGGATCTGCGGGCCTCAGGGGACAGCCGGGGGGCGCAAGGACTGCAGCGGATGGTCAATCATGATGCGCATTTTCGGGAGCTGGCGATGAAAAAAGGGAACATCCCCGAATCCATGCTGGATTTCTTGTTCGGCCGGCCGCTGGCAAAGACCTTGAACCAGCAGTTCGGGGTGAAGGTGGTCAAGCTGGAATAGCGCTTAAGGGCGTCTGTTTTTGCCCTTGATCCTCAAATCCTCCACCATGTTGACCCGAAGGTTTTTCACATTGAAGATGCGAAGATTGTCCGCCCACAGCCAGGCGTTCGCAATCGCATAGACGCCGCTGGCATCCTTTCCCCTGTCCGTGATGTCCATTTCAATGAGGATCCGTTTTTTATCCGGCGTGACCTGCCCCCGGTATTTCCAGGTGACCGCATGGTTGAGGGCGACAGGCTCAAAGCGGGGGTTTTTCAAGCCTTTGTGCATACCTTCGTGGATCATATAAAATTGAAGGGTCTGGATGATGCCTTCCACCCCAAGGGAGCCCGGCTGAACCGGGTCATGAAAGAAGTGGGCCTTGAAAAACCATTCGCCGGGATCGACGGTTTTTTCCGCCCGAATCCGGCCGAGGGCTTTTTCGCCGCCGTTTTTCCAGTAACCCGTGATCCGGTCGATCATGAGCAGCATGGGGCCCGGAAGCCTTATTTTTCCGCCGAAGTATTTTTGGGGTTTTGTTGTGAGATCCACAAAAAAGCTGTGGGGTTCATCCAGCCATTTGACTTCTTCTTCGGTGGCCCCCAGCCCCACCTGCTGGGCCAGGGCCTGCTCCGGAAAGAAGCCAAATCCCGTTTTCATGGAAAAGACCGGTGTTTTTTCGGAAAAGACCTCCACATCGAAGCTGACGAGAACAACCCCTGAAATCCGGGAGACATGGGTGAGGGTGGTTCGGGTGGTCAGGCGGCTGGAGGACGGGATAACCTCCCGGGTCATGGTTCCGGTGCCGTCCAGGTTTCTGAAAAACAAGGGTTGATCCGAGGCGTTGGGTCCGCCTGAAAAAACAGCCAGCCAGCCGCAGGGCTGAAGGCCCACCTCCATGAGGACGCAAAACGGCACGGTGGGACAGCTGTTTTCTTTAAAATACCAGGCGTCCGGGGGAACATCATACATCACCTCGATGGCCTGGCCGGGTTTTAGGGCTTCCATTTCCGCCTCGATCCTGGAGACCCGGGACATGAAGTGGTAGGGCGGACCTGGCAGCCGGGGGATATGATACCCTTCGTCGTATTTTTTCGCCATCTCGCCGAAGGCCTCCGATGGCTTGCCGAAGGCGCAGGCCAGAAGCGAACGGTAGCCAAACGCCATGTCCCCGATTTTTGCGACGGGCCCTTTCTCCTCATGGCCGTCCAACAGATCCGGCTGGCAGTCCAGGGGCCAGCCCGGGAAGAGGCGGATGCCGGCCCGCCGGATATGAAGTATTTTAAGTCCGTCGCAGGTGGCAAGGACATCCGCATAGAGGGTGGGGTAAAGCCCTTTTGCGATCTCCAGTTCCTCCACAAAAACCTCGTAGACCAAGAGTTTGCTTTTGGGCGTGACCTGGCCCCTGCATTTGACGCTGACCACCTCATGGGGCACCGGTTCGAACCGCCATCCGTCCCGTTTCAGGGTATACCCCATGGCCGCCAGGTAGAAGGAGAGGGCCTGAAGGCAGGCCTCGCTCATCAGGGTGCCGGGCATGCAGGGGTCGTTTTTGAAATGACAGGTCAGGTACCAGGCCTTCGGGTCGATTTGGTTCTCCACCCTCAGGTATCCCCTGCCCCAGGGCCCTCCCCTGGGATCAAACCGGGTGACCCGGTCGATGAGCCGCATCATGCCGGACTGAATTTTGGGGGTTTTGCTGTGGGTCTGCGCGATCTCGAAACCGGGCCCGAAGCACTCATATACCCTCTCTTCCGAAAAGGCTTTCACCTGCTCGGCGGAAAATTCGTGCCGGGTGCACGCGACGTAGGGCGGCGCAACAACCGCTTCGCCGTCGGGCTTGTGATCCGCGGTTTCAGGATTCCAGAGGATGCCGCTGGATGCGGCCAGCTCCTCGTCGGAGAAAAACCCGGCCTGGGCGTTTCGGACGGACAGCCTCAGCTCGCCGTTGATTCGGCAGTCGTATCGAAAGAAAAATATCCGGGTCTCTCCGATGGTGGCGTAGCCGTCCACATGAATCTGGTAGCAGAGGGTGTCCCCCACCCGGGGGAGGTTGCCGTAATACATCAAATCGCAGCCGAGCAGCCGGTATACCCGTTTGCCTTTATTCTGGAAATCCGCGCCCAGGTAGGAGATAAGGGCCAGGTCGCACTGCCCCGATTCCACGGTGATTCCCGCGGGCATGTGGATGTCATGGAGGTACCAGGCCCCCGGGGTGACGTCGGTTTCGGTCCATATGATTCCCTTGCCCATGGACCCGGGTTTAGCATCCAGTCCGGTGATTCGGTCGGCCAGAAGAAGCGGGTATTCGGGAAGCCGGACCTGTCGGGGATAGTCATCCTGGATTTTAAACATCTCGCCGAACACCTCTGAGATCCGGCCCGAGGCCAGAATCTCAAGCTGTTGTTTGGAGAACCTCGGCCCGGTGGGCGGGATGGAGACGGCGTTTTCAAACTGCGCCTTCATGGGATCCGGCCTGGGGCCGGGGGTAGGCGGCACCACCTTCGGCGGTAGACTGCCCACGGGTGATGAAGACGGGGGTTTATGGGAAGCGGAGGGAGAGAGGTCCTGGGCTGAAGACAGGGTCTTGCTGCCGGGCATGCGGGCGATCCGGGAAAGGAGGCTTTGACAGCAGTCCAGATAATACCGGTGCACCTCGGAATGCCTGCGAAGAAAATCCTGGTGGAGTTCCGCAACCATCGCGGTTTGGGCCTCAATCCGTTTTAGGATATCGACCGCAGCGGGGCTTATCTCCCTTTCCTCCCCTGGGCCTTCGTATTCCTCCATCACCGGGGGCAGCCAGGGGGCGGGCGCCATGACCTGGATGGTTGCACTCGGCCCGTCGCTTTTTGCCTCAGGGCTGTCGGCTGAACCGGAGAGGGGTTCGCCTATGTTTTTATTTTCGGGAAGCGGCGGCAGAAGGATGGGAGGCGGATGAACCCTATAGGTCTTGGTCGGGGTGGGTTTTACCAGGCCCTGGCGACTCTTGTCTTTATTTTTCTGAGAAGGAGAAAGGAGGTTATAAAGCGCTTGATCGTTTATGCGGATTCCGGCGGCTTTTAGACCGGCGGCCGCATGAAACAGTTGAACAAGGGGGGAGCGTTCGCGCCTGTCCAAAGACACCGCCAGGTGGGGTTTATCCCCCAGGATCTGATCGATCCATTGGGCGCATCGATTCTGTGGCCCATGCTCGATGAATATCCTGACCCCGTCATTCCAGGCGTTTTGAATCATGAGTGGAAAGTTTACGACCTGGCTGGCCATGCCTAAAATGGCCTGAGCGGCTTTTTCCCGTGTTGGGTGATAATAAGTGGATGTGGAGCTGGTATAAAATCGAACGCCGGGCACCCTTGCCGTGGGGAGGGTGTGAAGTTTGAGCCATTGATCGGCATATACCAGAATTTCCGGACAGTGAATGGCGATGTCAAAGTTTAAGGGATAGGCCCGGTGTCTTCCGATTTTGTCGATGACCCGGTCACAGGCGCTGCTTTCCCCGCTGATCACCACATGGTCCGGAGCATTGATGAGGGTGATATGGACCAGGGGTTCTGCGGCAATCGCCTCCTGAACCCTGGCCTCGGGCGCAAGTATGCCCCAGTTTCCCCATTTAGGTTTTTTGTTTGGACCCCATCGCCATGCCTGCTGAACCACATGAAACGCACCGCCGATTTCATGGGTGTAGACCCTGTTTTTTTTAAGGGCAGAAAGTATCCCTCCCATGTCCTTCCAGGCCCCCATGGCAAACAGGGCGTTGGTTTCCCCGGCTGAAAAACCGATGGCCGCGTGAGGCTTAAGGCCGAGGTAGGTTTGTGAGATAATCGCATGAAACTGGCAGAGAAAGGAGCTTTCCCACAGCATCCCCTCCGGCGTTAGGGGGGAGTTTGGAATCAGGCTCGGAAGGTTTTCAGCGATATCCGTGGCGCTGAGGTTGAAACGCGACATGATTTCGTCAAACAGCTCCGGAAAGGCCAGATACAGCGGCTTGCCCATATCAGGGTAGGCGGCTCCGGCGCCCGCAAAAACAAAGGCCACCTCCCCCTCATGGGGATGGGCGCAGAAGTAGATGCCCTCCTCATTAAAAAGGCGCTTTGCGTTTTCCCCCCGCCCCAGAAGTTCCCCGGCCTTTTTTTTCAACCCCTCCAGCTGCAACGGGCTCTGGGCGACGATCACCAGTCGGCCGGGGCCGTTGTCGGATTCCGCTCCGGCGTGAAGGTTTCTTAAGACCTCCGGCAGGTCCCGGCCGGAATAAACATGCAAAGCGGGCAGGGTATCGATGCACAGATGCCCGGGACGGCTTTTGGGATCCTCTTCAACGGTGATTACGGAGGACTGGCCGCCAAGGGCGTGAATTTTCACCCGGGCCGAGCGGCCTTTTTCCGAAAGCCAGGGGATGGACAGGCTGCCGGGTGTTGTGGGCCTGGCCCGGTAGCGGCAGGCCAGCACCGCGGCAGCCACATGAAGCAGACCGGAAGCCGCGTGGGCATGGCCGATGATCGGGGTGACGCTTTGGGTTTCATCCTCGATGGATAATTCCAGGTCGACTTTATCGAAGGGTTCGTCTGAAAAAAGGGCGTAGATCGTGTCCTTGCTTTTTCGCGCATCTTCTTCGCGCTTGAGCACCAGGGCGATGGCCGCGTCTCCCGGCGTCTGCCGGCAACGGTCCAGCACTTTTTCAGCTGCGGCCATGTGCACGGGTTCACATGAAATGTCCACGGCCCCGACGATCGCCGCGTTGATCTCTTCTGCCTTTAAGGCGCGCAGGGCCAGCTCCAGGGCCCGGATTCCGGAAAGCTCCTCCGACGAGACGGTCAGGCTCTGGCCCTTGAGATCAAACTGGCTGTTGATGCGGTTTGCCGCCACGTTGGGCATGGCGCCCAGAATCGTGGAGGCCTCCCGGCCCGGATGGATGGTGTTTTTAACGGATTCGATCCATTCCCTCGCGTTTTGGTCCAGGCTTTTGATGTGAAGCCAGTCGCAGACAAACTGGGGAAGGCGCCAGCAGATTCCGGATCGGGCGACTTCGCCGTCGCATCCCATCCCCACAAAGACGCCGGTCCGCTCAGCGTCGAGATTTTTGATCCGTTCTATGGATTCCGTGGCGGCTTTGAGCATCAGCAGCTGCTGGGGAAGGGTCTGTTCCAGGGCCGCGGGGAAAAACCGCAGTCCTGTGAGCGGCAGCTCAAAACAGTCCGCTTTTCCCATGGGGCTGTCGACATCGGTATTTTTTAGAACGTTCTTTCCAGAAAAGACGGCTTTTGCAAATTCCTCCCTTCCTCCTGTAAAGGCCGCCACAACACCGATGCCGACCACGGCGATTTTTGTTTTTTTTAGTCCTTGGTATTTTGTGTTTTTTTTGGGGGAACGCCCATCCCATTCCTCCAGAATCAGGTGGGCGTTATTTCCGCCGAATCCGAAGTTGCTCACCGCCGCCAATCGCGGGGTTTTGGATGGCCAGTCTTCTATTTCTTGAAGAAGCCGGAAGGGGGTATTCTTTAATTTCTCGCTGGGTTCCTCCACATGAAGGGTGGCGGGTCGCATTTTCGCCTTCATGGCGCCGGTGATCTTGATGATCCCCGCTATCCCGGATGCGGTGATGGGGTGACCCATGTTGGATTTTATGGAACCGATGGGTATCCCGCTTAAGCCTTTGAAGATGCGGCGGGTGGACTCGATTTCCACATCGTCCCCGACCTTGGTGCCGGTGGCATGGCACTCGATCAGCGAGATCTGCGCCGGCTGGATGCCCGACATCCTGTAAGCGCTTTCCATGGCCCTGACCTGGCCCTCCGCCGAAGGGACCAGCAGCCCCTGTCCCCTTCCGTCGTTTGAAAGGCCGATGCCGCGTATCACGGCGTAAACCCTGTCCCCGGCCCGAACCGCATCGGAAAGCCGCTTGAGCACGATGATCCCGGCCCCTTCGGCCGGAATCAGCCCGTCCGCGTTTTTATTAAACGGGCGGCTTTGCCCGGTTTTGCTCATGGCCTGAAGGGTGCAGAATCCGATATGGATAATCAGGTCGTCCGATCCCTGCACCCCGCCCGCAAGCATCAGGTCGGCTTTTCGATCATGCAGCCGGTCGCAAGCCAGCCGAACGGCGAACAGCGAGGAGGCGCAGGCCGCATCAAGGGCGAACGCGCCTTTTCTCAGGCCCAGGGCTTGAGCGGCGATGTGGGCCGGAAGCCCGGACATGAATCGGTTGATCGCATGGGGTTTTGAAACCTTTGCGAGACTTCTGGCCATGCCGGCCATGAATTCCTTGGGCTGCGCGTCCAGCCAGATGGATTCGGCAAACGCGGACATGGCCGAGGAGGGGTAAGAGAGGTTGCCGATAATCAATCCGGCGTCCAGATGTGGGGCTTCCCAATACCCGGCGTCCTGCAACGCCTCGCGGCAGGCGTGGAGCAGCCAGTGCACCGGGCGGCTGAATTTCATGATTTCCTGTTTGGGGATCGCAAACCCGTCGGGGTTGAAGACCGCTTCAAACCCTTGAACATAACCGCCCCGGTCGCACCATGTGGTATCTTTAGAGTCCGGCCTGAAGTCGGCCATGACGAGATTCGGGTCGGTCCGCCAGTAGCCGTCGGGCGCCCGGGTGATCAGATCCTCGCCAGCCGCGATCCTGTTCCAGAGCTCGCCGGGGGTCAGGGCGCCGGGAAGCACACAGGACTGGCCGATGATGGCGATCGGTTCAAAGGGCATCTTTCTGCAATCCGCCTCCTATGCCATTTTGTCGGCCAGCATGTGCATCTCCACATCGCAAAGCATGGAGGCAAGCTCTCCATTTTTATTAAAGAAAGCGATGTCGGACCGGGTGTGCCCGTTTTGAATCTCCTTGGCCTTCAGCTCGCAGAAGATGGGTCCGGTCATGGGTCCGTTGTGATACCGTCGGCAGGCACCGATTTTTGTGGGGAGGGATTTTTTTTTGGCCACATGGAGCCCCCATAGAATGGCGAGTTGCAGTCCGCCGTCAAGAGCGGCCACATCGTTTTTCCACATCTCGCATGGCCATGGCATGGAGGCTGTTCCTTCCAGAACAGCGGTGGCCGCGCTTTCGGAAACCCCTTCCAGGGACCGAATGACCTGAAGCTTTGGCCCATGGAACAGTTTATTTTGATACGCCTCAGCAACATTCCATTCCCAGGGGGACAACTCCACTGTTTCTTTTTTTCCAGGGATGGCTTTTTCCGGCTCGTTTTTGGACATTTCAATCCAGGCGGTATAATGGGTCTCGCCGTTTGCCCCTTTCAACTTCAGGAAAAGAAGCGAAGGATCATCTTCGGAAGGTTGCTCGCAGGATATGTGAAGGTGCTTTCCGGATGTTTTGAAATTTTCAAGTCGGATTCCACGAAGCACCTTTAGATCCCTGCACCCAACATATTTCATTTTTGGCTGATAAATTTCGGCGGCCCGCGCAAACCACTCGATGACCATCACGGCCGGAACCACCGGGATGTCCTGAATGCAATGGCTGTCAAAGAAAGGATAGTGATACCTGTTCACCTTCAAAGTCAGCTCCGTGTTTTCCCTGGCGGTTACAGCGCCGTGAGCCGCGACAAGGATATCCGGCGCAATGACCACCAGGGCATCTTTTGGATTTTTTTCCGTGATCTCATCGGCGAACAGCTTTGCTCCGGCGTCAACGGGTATCAGGGGGATTCCCGATTTTTCGAAATGGGATTTAAGGGAGGGGGAGACCATGCCGCTCTCCCAGGGCCCCCAGTTCAATGATTTCACCGAGCAGTTGATCTTTCGCTTCTTGGCCTCGGCGCAGGCTACCCGGTTGAGGACTTCGTTGGCCATGGCGTAATCGCATTGCCCCACGTTTCCGATATGCGCCGCGATGGAAGAAAAAAGGCAGATCAGGTGCAGCGGGTCTTTTGCGGTGGTTTTTAAAAGGGTGTGAAGTCCTTTCACCTTGGTGTTGAACACCAGGTCGAACTGGTCTTGAGTTTTTTCCCCGATCCGTTTATCCGCCAGAACCCCTGCGCCGTGCACGATGCCGGTGATGGGGCCCCAATTTTTCCGCACGGATGCCAGCGCTTTGGAAACGGAGGGTCCATCGGTGATGTCTGCGGCCAGATACATCACCTGGGCCCCGGCGTTTTCCATCTCTTCCAGATTGGCTTTAATTTCCCGCACCGCAAGGATATGATGGGTCTGTTTGTTGAGGTCCAGCGGGGTGATGGATACCCCGCTTGCCTTTGCTTCCTGAAGCAGGGAGGCTTTGATCTCGGCCTCGGTGCGGGCGTTCTGGCAGCATGGCGGTTCATCCGTGAGGGCGGTTCTGCCGAGAAGCGCCAGGCGCAAAGAGCTGCGGCGGGCTAGATGGATAAGCGCCTTTGCGGTCACCCCCCGGCCGCCTCCGGAGGCGACGATCACCGCATTTTCATCAAGTCCTTTTGAGCCGGTTGTAGGTTTTGAAAGGCTTTTGGGACAAAACCTGCCGCCGTCGGGCATAAGCCCCACCTCAATTTCCGGGCCGCCCGATAGAAGCTCGGTGCAAATACGTTCGGCGACTTTTTGGGCCGAATGGCGGCCGGGATCGATATCGATGGCCTTGACCGACGCCTGGGGCCATTCCATGGCCGCGGTCTTCACCAGACCGGGAAGCCCGGCCAGCCAGGCCCGTATTCCCGATTTTCCGGAAAGCCCGAAGTCGCCGCCGGTGTTCTGGACCGTTACAAAAACCCCCCCTGATGCGGAAAGCCGGCTTGCCATGCGGTGGGCCGCAAGAAAGGCGTTTCGGTTGATATCGATGGCTTCGTCAACGGTGGAGATTTTTTTTAAGCCGTCAAGGAAGATCAGGCCGTCGCAGGCTTCGGGAACCTGGCGGATCACCTGGGCGGTCACCCCGTTTTTTGCCAGTTCATTGCAGAGCGCCGCAGCCATACCGGATTTGTCGTCGTTGATGCACAGGCATGTCGTTTTGAAAATTCCGGGCATCGCAAAACCAGACGGCGGGGAGGGGATCATCTCTATAACGTACCTGCCGATTCCTTGGGTCTCTTTTTCAGGCTGAGACATGGATGCCGACGGCTGTTCGACGGCATCCTGAGGTGGGGAAGCCGTCATCGCAAAGGCGTGTTTTTCAAGGAAGCGAAGCACATCCTTTAGGGTT
>DYLE01000059.1 GCA_020722245.1 Desulfonema limicola | reverse complement strand
CCGAATCGGCGTTCGCCTGGGGATCGTCAAGGTGAGGGTCACGGGCGGCGAGCCCCTGGTCAGGAAAGGCGCCCTTGATTTTCTCAAACAGCTCTGCCGGATCGAAGGACTGGAGGATGTTTCTCTGACCACCAACGGGGTCCTGCTTGCCGACAGCCTCGACGAAATCGCCGAGGCCGGCATTCGGCGGATCAACATCAGCTTGGATACCCTGGACCGGAAAACCTACCATAGAATCACGGGAAAGGATGAATTTGCCCGGGTATGGGAGGGGATCATGCAGGCCCATCAAAAGGGGTTTTCTCCGATCAAGCTCAATATTGTGGTGTTAAACGGGATCAACGATCACGAGCTTGTGGATCTGGCGAGGCTCTCCCTTGAATACCCGTTTCACATCCGGTTCATCGAGTATATGCCCATCGGTCAAACCCCGGTATCAAGGGCTGAACCGCTGCTTTATGAGCAGGTCAGATTCCGGATAGCGAAGCTCGGCGAACTTATTCCTCTGCAAAAAGGGGGGCTGGACGGCCCGGCCAGCCGCTTTCGGTTTAAAAACGCGCCAGGCGAAATCGGGTTTATCAGCGCGGTCAGCCATCATTTCTGCGACACCTGCAACCGGTTGAGGTTGACCGCCGACGGCCGTATCCGTCCCTGCCTGCTCTCCGGCATCAGCGAAGACATCAAATCCCCCCTGCGCGCCGGGCTTCTGGATGAAGACCTGGCGCAGATTTTTATAAAAGCGGCGGAACGCAAGCCGCGCCATCATCCCGAAGCCATCCACGCGGCCACCCGCGCCGACAAAATGGTCTCCATCGGCGGATGACTTGCCCTTTTGTGCATCAAAAATTCAATCATCTGATCATCATATAAAAAATTCTGATTGCGAATTTTTGTAATTTCCCCAATGATAGGTGTTAGAAAAACCCTGTTTGCCACCTGATCCTGGCCCTCGAAAAGTGAAGAAATGTCTGATATTCATAGAATTGTTGCTTTCTTTTTAAACCTCTACAGGCTGCAGAACCAAGAGGTGGTCACGCCTGAGACCCCCACCTATAAACAGATCCCCTCCGAGGCCACCACCGATCTGATTTATCAGCTGCGAATCAGGTGCCGGAACGAGCTGAAAACCCGAAGAATGAGTATTCGTCAGATCGGCGAACGGGTGGAAAGCAAAAGCACCTGCTACAAGGTGATCTACGATGATCCCCTGGTGGTTAAAATCCCTCCCAGGCCCATAACAGAGTTTAAGGCCTACCTTAGGGACATCAACAGCCAGAGAAAGATTTCCTTAACGCTCCGACCTTCCATCAGATGCCTCTCCCCCAGCCTTTCCGCCCTATTAAAAAAAATCCCGGGGATCATTCCGCCGGGGTTAAAAACCGAAAAGGAGCGTGAGGAGGCCTGCATTCGCCTGCTGATCAGCCAACCCCTGTATCAGGATTATTTAAAGATCGGCGAAGGGTTTGTTTTCTTCATGGAGCTGGCGAAGGAATCCTTTTTTAACCAGGTCATCTCGGATATCCATGATGCAACATCCCGGGTTCAAGATGAAATTTTAAAAAACGGCCATCTTTTTGAAAACCTGAACGCCTTTGAGGCTGCTTACGGAGACGACAGTGATTCTATCTTTTTTGATGTAAACCGGGCCTGCACCGGTTTTGAAAAAAAAATCGATGAAGCGGTTTCCCGGTTCGGCGGCCTGCCGCCGGTCCCAGACTATACAAAAAAGGAGTGGTTCATTTCGATCCTGGCAAACAAAGAGCCTGAAATCAGCCCCTCGGATTTTCCCGAGAGGCTCTTTAGCGACATCCACCAGGTCTTTAAAAACATGCAGGAGGGGGACGATAAAGGGATTCGGCTGTATCGAAAAACGGTTCGAGAGGGAATTCGAAAAAAAATATTTGACGCCAACAAATCAAAAATCGAAGGGCTTATCATAAATATTCTAAGCCTTTTATATTATCTAAAAAAAAACGCCGTGGCCGCAAGGGACCTGAAACCGGACAATATCTTTGTGTCCGGGAACCTGGAGGGGTCATACCGACTGCTGGCAACCCCCCAGGCCTATTCCCTGGGGCTTATCGACCTTGAAACCGCGGTCATTTATCGTGAGTCCCATTCAAAAAACCTCAAGCAGCCCCTGCTGGCCGGCACCCCCTCCTACATGACCCCATCGCATATATTTAAAAACAATATCCTGCACGAGGTGTTTGATACGGAAATCACCCGTGTTTTGTATCTTCAGGACTGGTTTGCGGCCATCGGAATGATCTATAACGTGACGATCGGAAAAACCCTGTTTAAAAAAACATCCGGGCTGATCTCGAAAATCATCAACCTGATGAAAAAGGCCGTAAGGCAGGAAAAGCCCTTGGAGGATATGTTAAAGCAAGTCAGCTGGAGGTTCTGGACCAAGGCGGAGGATGAGTTCTACAGCCGCATCAGCCTTCACCGGGAAAAGTTTTCAGCCCTTTTGCTCCGCCTGCCCGAGCCGATCCGTTTAATGCTGAAAAATGAGCTTGATCAGGAGGCCGTGGTTTTTAAAGAATCCATAAAAAGGTATTCCGCGTTTAAGGCCTTGTCGTCTGAAAGCCGAAACAAGATCATTCAAATGCCCTATGACGCCCTGGTTCAATACCGGTCCGGCTGGGAGGCGGGGATTCACGGGTCAGGGCTTCCCCAGGAAACACGAGAACGGGTTATTCGGTTTTTAAAAGGGGTGGAAAGGCTCAAACGCCAGCTGAAAATCCACGAACCGCTGCACCGGTTACTGGATCAGCCCCTCTGCGGCTATGACCTGCTGGTCTTTCTTTTCAACAGGGTCATGAACGGCATGTTCAGGCCGAACTGGACCGACCGGGAACCTCCGGGCCGCGAACATATGATCTTTAAGGGTTGAGTATGGGGCATCGGCGGAGTAAAATGAATCTGCCTGATAAACACCCTCTGGAATAAAAAGCGATACCCGATCAAAAACCTTACTTAAACCCGAATGGAGCAAAACCGCGGCCTATGAATTCAGCAGAAACAAAACAGATGAAAACCCTCGGCTTCAGCCCGAAGGATATGCAGCAGATCCGTGAAATGGGTCTGGATGAGCAAAAGGTCGCCGAACAGATCGGCCTTTTTCAAAAGGGCACGCCCTACCTGGACCTGGTCCGCCCCTGCGGGGTTAAAGACGGGATAAAAATAATAAGCCCCAAACAGCACAACCAACTGATTCAGGTCTTTGAAAAAGAGACCGGAAAGCTGCGCCTGACAAAATTCGTGCCGGCATCCGGGGCCGCCACGCGAATGTTCAATACCTTGATCCGGGCAGGCCGGGCTAACTCCCCGTTGCTTGAAAACAAAGCGGAAAACAAGGAGCTTCAAATCTTTTTCGCCAATATTGCTCGGTTTGCGTTTTATAGGGACCTGGTTGCAGCCATGGCATCAGACGGACTGGATGCCGACGCCTCGATCCGCCGGGGCGAATACCAGGAGTGCCTTCTTTATCTTCTGACCGACAAGGGTTTAGGGTATGCCGGCCTGCCCAAGGGGTTGATTAAATTCCATGCCTATTCAGAAGGGTCAAGGACCGCCTTTGAGGAGCACCTGATCGAGGCCGCAGGCTATGCGGCAACCGCGGCCAGGCTCTGCGACCTTCATTTTACCGTGTCTGAAAACCACCGCAACTCCTTTTCCTCGCTTTTTAAATCCGTAAAAAACGGCTACGAATCCTTGCTCAAGGTCCATCTGAACGTGGAGTTTTCCATTCAAGAACCCCGGACAAACACCCTTGCCGTGGACATGGACAACCGCCCGTTTCGGCGGGATGACGGGAGCATTCTGTTCAGGCCGGGCGGGCATGGCGCCCTCATCGACAACCTGAACCGGATCGACACCGATCTCATTTTTATCAAAAACATCGACAACGTGGCCCATGACCGGTTCAAGCCCGTGACATACGACTGGAAAAAAGCCCTGGCCGGGTATCTTATCACCATCCAGGGGCGGATTTTTCAGCTCTTAGAACAACTCAGTCAGAAACCAGAGCCCGGCGCGGCTATAACCAGCGCAACGGAACTTATTCAAAACGAATTCTGCCGTCCCCTGCCCAGGGGATTTGATGGGGCAAACAAGGCTCAAAAACTGGAGTACCTGAGGGAAGCCCTTAACCGGCCCATTCGGGTCTGCGGAATGGTGAAAAACGTGGGAGCGCCCGGCGGCGGTCCCTTCTGGGTCAGGGACAAAAACGGGAGGCTGTCGATACAGATCGTTGAAACCGCCCAGGTTGATCCAACATCCGAACAGCAGACAAAAATCTTAAAATCAGGGACCCACTTCAACCCCGTGGATATTGTCTGCGGGGTTCGCGACCGGCATGGAAAAAAATTTGATCTCACCCGGTACGTGGATCATGAAGCGGTATTCATCGCAAACAAGCATGAAAGCGGCCGTGAGCTTAAGGCCCTGGAGCATCCCGGCCTCTGGAACGGCGCCATGGCGCACTGGAACACCGTGTTTGTGGAGGTGCCGCTCATCACCTTCAACCCCGTAAAACGGGTGATCGATCTGCTCAATGAGGCCCACCTCCCCTCATGACGGGCGCGTCTGAAGCCGGAAAAATCAAAAACGCGGCAAAGCTGAAAGGATATTTAAAAAGCCTATCGCTTTTTAAAGGCCCTGCCGCCGATTCCAAAAAGCAGAAGCCCGGCTCCGAGAAAAATCAGGGTCAAGGGACAGGGCAAGGGCCAGCCGGAAATGGGATTAGGCTTGTCGGCGATGATCAGTGCGGAATCTGCGATGAGCAACACGCCGGCGATGATTAAAAGCCATCTGGATAGAGTCACCATGGTTTTTCTCCTTGTCTCGCGATTACCGTAAGGATTCAATGCATCCCGCCCTTGTCCATAAACCCCGGGCTGTCGATAAATATTTATTATAAAAAGATTTTCATGTCAAGGGAAGAAACAAAGTCAAAAGGGGGAAGGGGGAAGGCTGAAGGGGGAAGGTAGATCCTGGCACCTTCCTTCAAAGGGCAAAAAGAGAAAACTTCCATTTGCAGAGAAACCGGGGTAAAGTTTAGAATAAGGGCGTGAGGGCGATTTCCTGCGTCAATCCGGACCAGAAAGGACAAATACGGCATGAAACCGATTTACTTGGACTACAACGCCACCACCCCGCTTGACCCCGAGGTGATCGAGGCCATGCGGCCGTTTATCGAAACCGAGTTCGGAAACCCCTCCAGCGCCCACTGGTACGGCATCGCCCCGCGCCGGGCCGTGGAGAACGCCCGAAAACAGGTGGCCGGTTTTTTAAACTGCGAGCCGGAAGAAATCATTTTCACCAGCGGCGGCACCGAATCCAACAACCACGCCGTCAAGCAGGCGGCCCGGAAAATGGCGGCCCGGGGCAAACATATCATCACCTCGGCCATTGAGCACCCGGCCGTGCTGGAGGTCTGCCGGCATCTGGAAACGCAAGGGTTTGAGACCACCCTTTTGCCGGTGGATGAGACCGGCCGGGTGCGGGTGTCGGACGCGGCGGAGGCTATCCGTTCCGATACGGTTCTGATCTCCATCATGCACGCCAACAACGAAACCGGGGTGATCCAGCCCGTGGAAGAGATCGCCGAACTGGCGCGCTCCCGGGGGATTGTCATGCACACCGACGCGGCCCAGTCACCCGGAAAAATACCGGTGGATGTAAAGGCGCTGAAGGTGCATGCGCTCTCCATAGCCGGGCATAAACTCTATGCCCCCAAAGGGGTCGGCGCGCTGTATGCCGGCGGTTTGCCGAATCTTGATCCGTTCTGCCACGGAGCGGGCCAGGAAAAGGGGCGGCGGGCCGGCACGGAAAACGTGATCGGCATCGTGGGCCTGGGCAAGGCCTGCGAAATCGCCGGCCGGGATATGGACAGGAACATGGCACACATGAAGCGTCTTCGGGACCGGCTGCATCAGGGCATCCTGTCCGGTCTGGATCAGGTCCGGTTAAACGGGCACCCCACCCTTCGGGTGCCCAACACGTTAAACCTTTCCTTTCGCGGCCTGGAGGCCAACCGCATCCTTGAAGCGATCGGACTGGAGGTGGCGGCCTCCGCGGGCGCAGCCTGCCATGCGGGTTCGGTGGAGGTTTCCCACGTGCTCTCGGCCATGAACATCCCCAAGGACTGGGCCAAGGGAACGATCCGGTTCAGCGTCGGCAGAATGACCACAGACCAGGAGATCGACAGGACGATCCATGTGGTTGTAAAGGCGGTTAAATCCCTAAGAAAAAAACAATAAAGAAGGCAAGGTTTTTATCTTATTCAAACAGCGCCCTGTATTTCCCATACCCGTTTTTTTCAAGGTCCTGTCTGGGAACAAACCGAAGCGCCGCGGAATTGATGCAGTAGCGCCTGCCGTGAGGCGCTGGACCGTCGTCAAACACATGTCCCAGGTGCGAATCCGCATGCCGGCTGCGGACCTCAACCCTTTCCATAAACAGGCTGGAATCCTTTTTTTCCACTACGGCATCATCTGAGATCGGCCGGGTAAAGCTCGGCCAGCCGGTGCCGGAGTCAAACTTGTCCATGGAGCTGAAAAGCGGTTCCCCGGAAACAATGTCCACGTAAATCCCTTCGACCTTGTGATTCCAGTAAAGGTTGTCAAACGGCGGTTCGGTTTTGTCCTGACGGGTCACCTGGTACTGAAGCGGGGTCAGCCGCTGCCGAAGCTCCTCCTCCGAGGGTCGAAAATAGGACGACTCTTTTTTTTCATTTTTTGAGTCGGATTCATCCTTCCAGATCTTTTCAAGATACCCCTCCCGGCCGGAGCCCTTCCGGTAAAGCCCGTAGCGAACAGGATTTTTCAGGTAATAACCCTGATGATAGGCCTCCGCCGGATAAAACCTCTCGTATTTGCGAATTTGCGTGACCACCGGCCTGTTATACCGGCCGGATGCGTCAAGCGCCCGAAGGGAGGCTTCGGCCTGCTGTTTCTGGGAATCATCATGATAAAATATGGCGGATTGATACTGCTCCCCCCGGTCTGCAAAAGACCCGCCGGAATCCGTTGGATCGATCTCACGCCAGAAGGCATCCAGAAGCTGTTGATAGGAAATCACCTTCGGATCATAGGCGACCTGAACCGCCTCCACATGGCCGGTGGTTCCCGAACATACCGCTTCATAGCTGGGGTTTTCCACATGGCCTCCGGTATAACCGGAAACCGCTTCCATCACCCCTTCCAGTTTCTCAAACGCCGCCTCCATGCACCAGAAACAGCCGCCGGCAAAGGTGGCTGTTTCCAGATTTTCAGAATAAACCGGCTTTGATCCGTTCATGGCGGACGCGTCCCTGGGTTTTTCCGCGTTGCCGCATCCAGACATCCCTGTTATCATCATAATCACCACCACTATTTGAATATTCATTTTCCTCCAAACCCTTTGCCTCGATTGTATAATGACTAAGATAAGACAGGGTTGCCCGGCTGCAATTTAAAAAGGCAGGTTTTTTTACGATACAGGGTTTATTTAAAAGGCGAGGCCCTTGCCGGGGCTTATTGGTTAAATCTCAAATTACCGCGTCTTTAACGGCCGGAAGGTATATGTCGATCCGGGTCCCCTTGCCTGGGTCGCTGGCCACGGTTATTTGGCCGCCGTGTCCCTTGACGATCCCGTGAACGACAGCCAGGCCCAGACCCGCACCCGTTGAAAAATCCTTGGATGAAAAGTAGGGATCAAATATTCGGCTGAGCACCGCAGGCGGCATGCCCCGGCCGGTGTCTTTAACCGAAAGTTTCACATAATCCCCCGGTTCCAGCATGACTCCCGCCTCAGGACCGGTATCCATTGAAGGGGCGTTTTCCACCGAAACCGTCAGGATGCCGCCCTTTTCCGCCATGGCTTCCACCGCATTTTTCCACAAATTGCCTAAGGCCAGCCGGATCTGATAATCGCTGGCGAGAATCGGCCGGCAGTCCTTTTGTATCTCCATCTTAAACTGAATCTGTTCGGGAAGGGATGGGCCAAGCTCGGCAAGCAACTCCCCGACAACCGCCGAAAGGGCTATGGGTTTCAGGTCATCTTCGGGGCTTCCGCTGAAATAAATGAGCTGCTCGACCATATCCTTTGCGCGAATGCCCGCGGTCTCGATCTTTTTTATCAGGCTCTGGGCCGGGCTGTCCGCTGGAATCTTATGCCTTGCCAGTTCCGCGCTGCCGAGCATGACGGATAATATATTGTTAAAGTTATGAGCAATACCCCCAGTCAGGGTGCTGATGGATTCCATTATATGGGCATGGCGAAGCCGATCTTCATCCTGCTTGCGAAGGGTGATGTCCCTTGCGATGGTCAGCACAAAACGTTTTCCCCTGTATCGAACCTGGCTTGCACTGACCTCCACCGGAAAGGTGCGGCCGTCCTTTCGTCTATGCCTGGATTCAAAAATCAGGGGTTTCTGGGGATCGCTGTCCAGCCAGGCCCAAATCTTTTTATCATGCTGAAAGTAATCCGGATCAATATCCATCACCGTCATCTGTAAAAGCGTATCCCGATCGTAGCCGAGCCGTTCGCAGGCCACCGAATTGACCAGATGGAAACGGCCTTTTACATCGTTTATAAAAACAGCATCCCCGGCCTGTTCCACAACGGATCGAAAGGCCTCCTCATTTTCACGAAGCGCCGCCTCAGCCCGGGTCCGGATTTTTATATCCTCCTCAAGGGCCTTGTTCGCCTCAGCCAGATTCCGGGTCGCCTGTTGAATCCGATCCACCATGCGGTCAAACTCACGGGCAAGCACCCCGATCTCGTCTTTTCGGGCCATGCCCACCCGTTTTGAAAAATCCGCGGTTTTTCCGATGGAGATGGCATGTTCAGTGAGCCTGGCAACCGGGTTGAG
Organism: Desulfonema limicola; assembly: GCA_020722245.1. GTDB lineage: Bacteria > Desulfobacterota > Desulfobacteria > Desulfobacterales > Desulfosalsimonadaceae > DYLE01. Next base: position 2,209 of record DYLE01000059.1, on the reverse strand, counting down.
GACTGCAAACTTAATCCCAAACAGCACCACCAACAGAATCAGCAGACCTGAAATCAAAAGCGAATAAATTTTTTCCTGGACCATTTTATTGCCTTTGGCCACAATATCCCGTGAAAAGTTTGCGCAAACCAGCAGCGCCGCATTCCCATCAATATCCGGAATAACGGCATAAGCCTTTAAACGCCGTGAATCCAACGGATCAGTTGGGTAGGGATCGCCTTTGGCGATTCGCTGCATAATGCTTTCAACTTTGGGGGCAAGTGGGGCGGTGTTTAAGGGAAAAAGGGAAAAATCCACATGGGTTTGGGCGATCAGGTCGCTGATTCGATTTTCATCCATGAACCGGCCCATGATGAACACGCCGGCCGGCGGCCCGCTGTGATCGCTTTTTAAAATCGGGCATGCGGCGATCATCATGGGCCCGATTTTACTCATCAGAATCCCTTGAACCCCGGATGAAAACGGATCCTGCACGTCTATGGAACAAAACAGGGCATGACCTGGAGAAATCCCGGTTTCAGGGAGCAGTTGGACGCTTAAAAAGGTTTGGGTGTTTAAATCATGGGCCTTTCCCCAGACCAGGACGCCTTTGCTGTCGTAAATATGGATCAGATTGAGGTTGTTGTCTGAAAAAACGGTTGGAGGCAGGTTTGAGGCGATATAGCGTTCCGAGCGGGACGCCACAAACGCGTAGGTATCATCCCAGGCGGCCCAGTCCCTGCATAATGTTTTTAAATGATTTATTTCATTGTTTATCGCATCAACCACGCAACGGGTATTTTTGACGGCATACTGCCTTTCAAGGGATAAAAACTCAGGCAGGATAATGCGCCTCTGGATATAGTATTCGGCGATCCCAAAGCCGACCGTGGCGCACAGAAGGATAATTCCTATTTTTGTCCGTATGGACATGACACCCTCCCTGCCTGATGAGGGATGCAAGTTTTATACCTACTTTTATCAAAAATACCGCAAGTTATGGGATTGCAGGCTGGATTTGCAGAAACGGGGGAGACACATTCTCTCCGCATTTCCGGCGGCATGGCTTTCGACAATTTTTGTCAAAAATCTTACATAATTTGTCAAAAAACTACACAAAGGAAAGAACCGGCCCAAAACGAAACGGAAAAGAAATGCTCATGGGAATGAAGACCCGGTGCATCCTCGAAGGATTTTCATAAACCGGGCTCAAACTGCCCGTTCAGGTCTGGGAAGCGATATCTCCGGACTCGATCAACTGGCCGAGCCCGGTGCATAGCTTCATCGCCTGGGTTTGATCAAGCTTTTGAAGCGGGCTTCCGGAAAGAAAATCAAAGGTGGTCTCTTCCAGAACAAGGGAGGGGTTTTTATGGCACAAAAAGTATAAAAATCCGCGGAATGAGGCCAGGCTGTTGGGAAAAACCTTTACCGGAAAATCCTCAAAAACGATCTGGTCAATGCTGCAGACCACAGGCCGCTTTACGGACTCGATGAACACCAGCAAGGAGTGTTTCCCGCCGCTGCTTTCGGTTTCAGTGTATGCGGCGAGAGCAAAAATCCGTCCATAGGGAGCCACCCCTTCGGAGCCGGCAGGACCGGCTGTCTTTAGTTTTAATCCATTGGGCGCGCCCATTATTTTTCCGATGGCCACCGGCGCAAACCGGTCTTCCGGCTTCTTCAGCAGAGGGATGACCACAACCCGGGGTTCAGGCCGTTCTGCTTTCTCCGCAAGCCTGTCTTCTTTTGCCGGCGTCGGCTGCCGCGCAGGCGCTTCGAATGCAGGCGCCTCCTGCGGTTCTATTCGGCAAAGCGCCCCTGCGGACTCCAAGGCGCGGGCGTATTTTTTTGCGGTTTCAAGATCGACATCCTTTTTGATGATCGAGCGCTCATGCTGAAGCAGCCTATCCATCTGGGGGGGGGATGCCTTGAACATCGCAGCCATCCGCTGTTTTACCTCATCCAGGCTTTTCCCCTGCCTCACCCCTCCGGATAGAACCACCCGGTATCTGTTTTCCGTCATGTTTTTCTCTCTTGTTCGAATGGTTTGCGCGGGAACATGACTACGGTTTTCAAGCCTTTCCTTCGGCGAACCCACTTAGAATATGAATTTGATGATATCGTAAAAAGTAAGTTTACTAAATAAGCTTTTTTCCGTCAAGAAGGAAAACAGACCCCAAATCCGCGATTGATTTTACGCGGGGTGGTTTTTCCGGATCGTGAGGGCTAAAAA
>DYLE01000058.1 GCA_020722245.1 Desulfonema limicola | reverse complement strand
GATCGCCACTCTGGCAAAAACTGTCAAAACGGTCCATGATACAACCGCCGCGGGCATTTATGAGACGATCCGGATTGTAAACCGCGGCATCAAACAACTGTTCGATGCCGGCGCTGATTTTATCGGAAACGAAATTCTTGATGAGGGCGCTCATGAGGCCGACGGGATCTCAACGCCGCTTCGCTCGGATGCAATGGGAAGCCGGCCCTGGTTGATGGACCATGCCCAGGCCCTATTAAACGGATTATACGGCGATTACTTAAGTAAAAAAGACCATGCCCTGGATCTTGGCATGAGCTTTCGTCATCAGGGAGAAATCCTGCCGATGGAAAAAGACGCTGTGGCCAAGGCCATCCCGGATGCTGAAGAAAAAGTCTGCCTATTCATTCACGGTCTGATTTGCACGGAATGGACATGGAGCATTGCCGCTGAACGGTTTTTCGGCGACCCGGCAGTCAATTTCGGCTCACTTCTAAAGTCCGACCTTGGTTATACCCCTTTATATGTTCGATACAACACCGGCCGACATGTTTCTCAAAATGGACAGCGCCTGTCCAATCTGCTCACGGAACTTCTCAAGGTATACCCCAAAAAAATAAAAGAAATTGTTCTTATCGGCCATAGTGCGGGCGGACTGGTTGCCCGCAGCGCAGCCCATTATGGAAAAACATCCAATGAGCCCTGGATAAGCTGTTTGCGCCATATTTTTTGCGTGGGATCCCCGAATCTGGGTGCTCCTTTGGAAAAAGCAATCCACATGCTCAGTTCCCTGCTCAGAAATATCAATACCGTAGGGACCCAGGTTCCGGCGCAGATACTCAATGCTCGAAGCTCGGGAATCAAAGATTTGAGATACGGCTATATTCTTGAGGATGAATGGGAAAACCAGGACCCTGACGCATTTCTTACTGACAATCGCCTTAATACACCTTTGGTCGAGGGCGTCGGGTATTATGCCATTGCCGCCACAATCGCCAGCGACCCGGATCATCCGCTTGGCGTTCTCTTTGGAGACATGCTGGTCCGCGTTCCGAGCGCAACAGGAAAATCATCTGAACCGGCGCGTCGAATTCCATTTTCCTCCGATGTTGTTTTTAATGAGATGAATCACATGCACCTGGCCAACCACCCGGATGTGTATAAACTCATACGGCAATGCCTGGATACAGAACCTCAATAAAATGGGGATTCATTAATTATCCATAAATTTGAATAGTAAGCGCAACAGGGTCAACCTTTTATGGCTTAAATAAATAATTTGCTTGCTTTTGATATAATAACTGTTAAACTTGTATCAATCAACGCGGTCCCGTCTTTATTTTGGCGGGTCGGTTTTTTTCTGAAGGAACAAGTCATATTTAGTTTGACCTCCTCCAGTTTAAAATTTTGAGAATTTTTTTTGAAAGGAGGGGATCATCATGGCAAATGGAACTGTCAAATGGTTTAGCGACAAAAAAGGGTTCGGATTTATCTCACAGGAAAACGGAACCGATGTATTTGTTCATCATTCAGCAATCAACGGAAACGGTTTTAAAAGCCTTAGCGAAGGCGATAAGGTAACCTTTGATATTGAGCAAGGCAAAAAAGGGCCTGCGGCTGTAAACGTGACCAAAAACTGATTTTTTGTAACTGAACGCAGAGGGCATTCTTTCAAACACTGAAGGGATGCCTTCTTTATTTTGGGCAGAGGAGATACAACTTGGCTAAACCCAATTTTAAATTTCAAAAACGTCAGAAAGAATTAGCCAGAAAAGAAAAAAAGGAACTCAAAAAACAACGCAAGACGGATCGAAAAACCAAAACTCCGGCTGATGAAAATATTCAATGAGAGAGAAAAAGGCATGGCAGCCGAGGGTTTTCTGAAGGATAAAGGCGTCGTCTTCCCATAGGCACGACCCGCAACATAAAAAAAGACGCCGACCCCGGTAAAACAAAATCGTAAAGCAAGCGGTCCGTCGCAAAATTTAGGAGCAGCCAAACCCATAGCCGGGCTAATGTTTCAGTTTCAGCGGGCGCAGGTCGATATGCCGCATCTGCCGCAGAATCCAGGACTGGCGGGAAAACATATAGGAGGAGGGCCGGGCCGGGTTCATCTTCAAAGGCAGGGGAAGGGCCGCAGCGATCATGGCGGCCTCGCATCTCGACAGCTGGCCCGCCGGTTTCCGGTAGTAGGTGCGTGCCGCTGCCTCCACCCCGTAAAGCCCCCTCCCCGTTTCAATGATGTTTAAGTACACCTCAAGAATGCGCTCCTTGCTCCAGCAGATTTCCAGCAACACGGTGAAATAGGCCTCCAGCCCCTTTCGAAGCCAGGTGCGGCCGGGCCACAGGAATAGGTTCTTGGCCGTCTGCATGGTGATGGTGCTGGCGCCCTTCGGTCGGCGGCCCCGCTTGTTGTGCTTGTAGGCCTTTTCAATGGAGCCCAGATCAAAGCCGAAGTGGCGGTTAAAGTTCTGGTCTTCCGAGGCGATGACCGCCAGCGCCATGTGGGGGGATATTTCTTCCAGGGGCACCCAGTTCTTGACGAGCTTCAGCTTCTGATCGTTTTGGATCTGCTCGACGCAGCGGATGACCATCAGGGGCGTGATCGGCACCGGCACGAACCGGAACACCAGCACCGGCAGCAGGGTGACGGCAACCCACCCGATCACTATGTTGCGGACCCATTTTCTGGGTTTAAACAGCGATTTTTTCATTACGGCATTTGACTAAAAGAGCGAGTCAGCGAGAGGCAGTTATGAATTCATGCATTTCAGCCCGGAAGGAAAAATTGAACGCAGATGTATGGATTTGAAAAAATTATCATCTTACCGGATTGTATCAGGAAACAAAAAACGTCATTTCCCAGATGGAGTCCTTGCCGAAAAAATTTTTGCTTTTACAGTTTACGAGAGCCGATTTGGGTCCTGTATTTTTTCTTCTGATAGGCCTTAATAAAAGCGATAATCGCCTGAATCTGTTTATCCTTCTCCCCGACAAACTGGATACCGTTTAGATAACTCCCGGTCTCCTCGCAGATCCTTGATGTAACCACCCTTCCGTTGATTTTTATCTTAGTGCCATCCACGTCCATGGCCATCAGAACGATGAACGCCCCTTTGATCTCATCCCTCGTCTGAAGAAGCATTCCGGTCTGGCTGAGATTGATGGTACGGCCTTTGCCATAACCTGTCTTGACCTGTTTTACATCATAGAGGACATAATCCACAGGGCTATCCACGTCCACCCGCGGGTTGCGTCTTTTTTCCGTTGTCGCCGCAGGGCCGATTAGCGCTTTAATCTGTTGATCCGGCTCCCCGACAAACTTGATACCGTTGAGATAACATCCGGTTTCATCACAGATCCTTGAAGACACAAGTCTGCCATTGATTTTTATTATATTGCCGCCCACGTCCATGGCCATCAGAACGATGAACGCCCCTTTTATCTCCGTCTCTGTCTGAAGAAGCATTCCGGTCTGGCTGAGATTGATGGTATGACCTTTACCATGGCCTCTTTCAATTTTTTTTACATCATAAAGGACATAATCCACAAGGTTCGCCACATCAATCCTTGGATTCCGCCTCTTTTCTGTGATTGTCTCTATATCTAACATTTTTAAAAATTTTCTTTCCGGCGATAACCGACGTCCCGGTTCTGCGGTTTCCTGTATGATAATTACCGTCTTTTGTCAACATCACCCCTTCAGTTCTAACCTAAAGCACCTGCTTAAACTTGACTGAAAACCCGATTTTATGCGATTAATTCCTACATTGACAACAGGTCCCCGTTTAACCTTGTTTCCAAGCCTCTCTATTTAAGGGGGCACGCATGAAAAAAATTTCCGTACCGGCGCGGCTCTGGTTCGACAATAGGGAGCGGGAACTTGAGTTTCCAGACCGCTGGAATGTCGCCAACCTGACCTCTTCGGGCTTTGAAAAACCCGCCCTGACCGAAGACGAGATAAAAAAAAGAATCGAAAACCCCATCGAGGGGCCCACCCTGGAGGAACTGGCCCGTGGAAAGACACGCGCGGTCATCGTGTTCGATGACATGACCCGACCCACCCCGGTGAGAGATGCGGCAATCCATGTGCTGGACATCCTTCACCGCGCCGGCATGACCCGCGATCAGATCCGTTTCATCTGGGCCCTGGGATCCCACGGCGCCTGCGACATGATCCAGGCCAGAAAAAAACTGGGCGACTCGATTGTGGAAAACTATGCGGTTTACAACCATGATCCCTTTCAAAACCTGGTGCGCCTGGGCAGAACGCCCACGGGTCTGGAGCTCTGGTTCAACAGGGAGTTTATGGACTGCGACCTCAAAATCGGCATCGGCTGCATCACGGCCCACGTCCACGTGGGTTTCGGCGGGGGCGCCAAGATCATCATGCCCGGGGTGGCGGGCATCGAGACCATCATCCAGTTCCACAACCAGCTGTTTCGGGATCCTGCGCGCGCCGGCCTCGGCAACTTCGAAAACAACCATATGCGCGCCGAATGCGATGCCGCGGGCGATTTGTGCGGGCTGGCCTTCAAGATCGACTGCCTCATCAACCGAAGGGGCCGGATCGCCGGTCTTTATTCAGGACCCTTTCGAGCCACCCATGCCGCGGGAGCCGAAGAGGGGAAGTCCCACTATGGTATAAAATTTTCATCAGGATATGACATCGTGGTGTGCAACGCCTACGGCAAGGCCAATGAATCGGCCATTGCGCTTCTCCTATCGCTGCAGACCATGAAACCCGGACAGGGCACAGCGGTGCTTATCTCGGACGCGCCGGACGGGCAGGTGCCCCATTATGTCATGCGGCAGTGGGGCACTGAATACGGAGGGCGACATTACGCCCACCGCTCCCCGGGGTTTGTGCCGCTGCTCATGAAGAAGCTCATCGTGCTCAACCCCCATCCGGACCGCACCGGTCTTGATCTGATCTGCCATCCGGATGATGCGGTGACGGTGAAAACCTGGCCCGAGGTGTTGAACATCCTGGAGAAGGATTTCCCGGATCAGGCATCCGTCGCTGTAATCCAGGATGGGACCATGCAGTATCTGAAGCAGTAACCCTTTCTAAGGCCGATCCGTTCTTCTTTTCCATCCGCGCCGGGTAAAGCAGCCCGCCATTCAAGGTTTTAAACTTGACACACCGGCCGAATCTTGCCATATAATCAAACATTAGAAACCAATTCCTGGCCCTTATGTTTAAACCGATCCGCTTAAATACAAACTATGCAACAGACGGATACGGCTCTTTCACACAAAAACTTATTATTTTTCCTGACATCAACCTCGTTTACAACCTTGCTTCCCATCCCAATTAATATTTTCTCAAAAAACTCGAGCCGGCCGATTCCTATTCAAAAAATCGGCGGAGGTGACTTACTTTTTCAGTACTGATCCAGAAGGAGGTCCAATGCAGGTCTTTGGCCCCAATGAGCTGGCGGCGGATGTTTTAAACAAGGATTTGTGCATCGGCTGCGGAGCCTGCACACAGATGTGCCCTTATCTCAAGAGCTACAAAGGCAAGACCAGCATGCTCTTTTCCTGCACCCGGCAGCAGGGCCGGTGTCATGCCTATTGCCCAAAAGCCGAAGTGGATCTAGATGAGCTTTCGAATTTCCTTTTCGGTAAAGCATACGAGGGAAGCCCCCTGGGTTCCTATGAAAAGGTGATGATTTCGAAGGCGGGCCCGAAAATGATCTCCGGCAATTTCCAGGCCGGAGGCACGGTTTCTGCGCTGATGACCCGCGCGCTGCAGAAGGGACAAATCGATGCCGCGGTCTTAACCGACTGGAAAGGATTGTTTCCGATCCCGAAGCTGGTTACCCGGCCTGAAGACGTGGTCCCATGCGCATCCTCGAAATACCTCACCTCTCCTACGGTATCCATGCTCAACAAGGCTCAGGAGCTGAACTACAAGCGCCTGGGTATTGTGGGAACCCCCTGCCAGCTCACCGCCGTTGCAAAAATCCGAACCAATCCCTTAAAGAGAGAGGATTTTAAAGACACGGTCGGCCTGACCGTCGGCCTGTTCTGCACCTGGACCCTGGACGCCCGGAACCTTGTAAAATACCTGTCGGCCAGGGGGGATGTCGAAAAAATCAAAAAACTCGATATTCCGCCGCCGCCCTCCGAAATTTTGATCGTCACGACGGCGGATGACGAAATCAAGATCCCGCTTTCCGAAATCCGGCCCATGATCCCCCATTCCTGTTCCATCTGTCCGGATATGACGGCCGAATGGGCTGATGTGTCCGTGGGCGTTCTGGAGGGGAGACCCGGATGGAACACCCTGATCATTCGAACGGAAAAAGGCGCAAAACTCATCGCCGACGCCGAAAAGTCGGGATTTTTAATCACGGACCGAATGCCGAAGGAAAGCTTCGAACACCTTTTGACCGCGGCAGGCAACAAAAAAGTCAGGGCCTTCCGGCAGGCATTGAAAGAGGGCTGCATCAACAACGCGGATAACGGACATGCCGCGCTTCGCGTGAACCCAGCGGTTATTAAAGGAATGCGTATCGAACCGGAGGAAGATCATGTCGGCCATACTTAAAGGGAAAAAAGGCGAACAGCGTCTGCTCATGGGAAATGAGGCGATCGCCCGCGGCGCCCTCGAGGCCGGGGTCCAGGTGGTCGCCGGATATCCGGGCACGCCTTCTTCGGATATCATCGAGAACCTGAGCAGGGTGGCCAAAGACCGGAACATGTATGTGGAGTGGTCCGTCAATGAAAAGGTGGCCGCGGAGGTCGCCGCCGCCGGCTCGCTGGCGGGTCTTAGGTCCATGTGCACCATGAAAATGAACGGCGTCCATGTGGCGTCCGATTTCCTGCTGCACCTGGCATTATCCGGAACCCGGGGCGGCATGGTCCTGGTGGCCTGCGACGACCCCAACGCCCATTCCAGCCAGCATGAAGGGGAGATGCGGCATTTCGCCCAGATGCTTGAAATTCCGCTTCTGGAACCCGGCAACTTCCAGGACGCCAAGGATCTGATCAAATGGGCCTATGAGCTGTCCGAAGAGCTCCGAAGCATCATTTTTATTCGAAGCACCACCCGGCTTTCCCACGCCAGCGGACAGGTTATTCTGAATGAGCTGCCGCAAACCGAAAGGAAGGCGGTATTTTCCTACAATGGATTCATCCTTGACCAGATGACCGGGTCGGTGATCACCCTTCCCATTTTCTTCAAGCACCCCCAGTTGCAGGAAAAAATCAAAAAAGCCGAGCAACGGTTCGAAAGCTGCCCCTTCAACAGCTATACCGGGCCGGAGAATCCCGAGGTCCTGATCCTCACCAGCAGCGCCTGCAACCTCTACAGCATCGAAGCGGTTCACCTGCTTGGTTTGCAGAGCCGGGTGGGGATATTGAAACTGGCCACCACCTGGCCGCTGCCGAAAGGTTTGATCCGCAAACACCTGCAGAAGGTCGGGCTGGTCCTTGTGGTGGAAGAGGTCCTGCCGTTTCTTGAAGAAAATCTCAAGGTCCTGGCTTATGAAATGGCGTCGGAGATCGGCATCAAGCGCATTTTGGGCAAACGCGACGGAATCCTTCCGGGTTTCGGGGAAATGAGCCCGAGCCTGGTCGCCGGCGCGCTGGCGAAAATCACCGGCGCAAAGCTGGATCAGAGGCCTGAGGAATATGAAAAAAAAGTCGCCGAACGGGTATTTTTCGGCGCGCCGGCCAGGGATTGGACCTTCTGTCCGGGGTGTCCTCACCGGGCCACGCTCTGGTCCATTGAAAACGTGCTCCAGATGGATCACCGGCAGGGCTTTGTGTGCGGCGATGTGGGATGCTACACCATGGGGCTGTCGCCCATCAACTTCGGCACCCTCAAGACCGCGCACGCCATGGGGTCCGGGACCGGACTGGCCGGCGGATTCGGCAAGCTGGAACAGTTCGGCATGGAGCAGCCGGTGTTTTCGGTGTGCGGCGACTCCACCTTTTTTCATAGCGGCATTCCCGCCCTGGCCAACGCCGTTCACCACGGCGCGAACATGATCATGGTGATTCTGGACAACAGCGGAACCGCCATGACCGGATTTCAGCCCCACCCCGGCATCGAAAAAAACGCCATGGGGGATATCGCCAAGGCCATCGACATCGCCAAGGTCTGTGAAGCCATCGGCGCCAAGGTGCGAATCTCCGATCCTTTCGAGGTGGAAAAAACCCAGGAGATCCTGTTTCAGCTTCTGGAAGAAAAAGGAACCCGGGTGCTGATCCTCAAACAGGTATGCGCCTTAAGCCCCGAAAAAAAGGGGGTAAAAAAATTTGAGATGATTGTGGATGCAAAACGCTGCCTGGGCGAGGAGTGCGGCTGCAACCGGCTGTGCACCCGCATTTTCCATTGCCCGGGGCTGGTCTGGGATAAGGAAACCAAAAAGGCCCGGATCGATCCGATCCTGTGCGCCGGTTGCGGCGTCTGCGCTTCCATCTGCCCTGCCAAGGCCATTCAAAAAACACCAGCGACGTCCGGCAAAAAGGAGGCGGCCTGATGAAACCCCTGAAGAGTAACCCCTACAACCTGGTGATCACCGGCGTGGGGGGGCAAGGCAACGTAATGGCCTCCCGGGTGATCGGCAACATGCTCTCCATCCTCGGCTACCGCGTCACCATCGGAGAGACCTTCGGCGCGTCCCAGCGGGGCGGAGCCGTGCGGAGCGATCTGCGGATTTCCGAAGACATCACCTTTTCCCCCCAGATCCCCAAAGGGGGCGCGCACATGATCGTCGCCATGGAGCCCGCAGAAGCCATTCGGGTGCTCGGTCAACTGGGAAACCCCGATGTCCAGGTGATCTGCAACATGAGGCCGATCCATTCGGTTAACGTGATCTCCGGCGAATTCACCTATCCGACCGAAGAGCAGCACCGGCAGTGGCTGTCCGAACTGTCGGGCCGGGTATGGTTCGTCAATACAACGGATGAGGCCGTCAAGATGGGCAACCCGATTCTCAGCAACATCATGCTGATCGGCGCTCTGGCCGGAACCGGCGATCTGCCGCTGGATCGAAGCCTGTTCGAAACGGTGATCGCCCATTGGCTTTCCGCCGACAAGCTGGAGAAAAACCTCGCCGCCTTTGACAAAGGCATGGCGATGACGATGCAGTAATCTCTTGATGGGATAGTAAAAAGTCCAAACTGTTCGCTTCGTGAGTCTTTCGGGGCGCGATTTGCATTGAATGCTAAATTGCAAGAACTCGGCGCAAGCGCCTCAAACAGCTTGCAATTTTTAACGCATTCAACGCAAACCGCTTATTTCCCCGAAATCCTCAATCCCGCTCACAGTTGGCTTTTTACTGATGCATTAACCTCTCGCCCCTTACGCCGAGTCAAAACATGACCTCAGAAAAAAAATACCAGGCGGACGCCGTCGTTATCGGAGGCGGTATCGCCGGCATCACGACGGCCCTGGAACTCCTCGAATACAACAAAAGCGTCATTCTGCTGGACCGGGACAGCCGGGAAAAATTCGGGGGGCAGGCCATCACCGCCTTCGGGGGAATGCTCCTGATCAAAACCCCTGAACAGAAAAGGTGCAAAATAGCCGATTCGGCGGACCTTTTTTTGTCCGACTGGATGCGGTATTCGGAATTTTCGAAAAGCGACGTGTTCCCCCGAAAGTGGGCGGAACTCTACTGCCATGCCTGCTTACCCGAAATCTACAACTGGGTCCGCGAAAAAGGGATCCGGTTTTTGCCCCAGGTGATGTGGGTGGAGAGGGGGCTTTACACGCCCGGCAATACCCTTCCCCGCTATCATGTGATCTGGGGGACCGGTTACGAGCTGACGCGAAGGCTGATCGACCGGCTGATCCATCACCCGAACAAAGACAGGCTTCAGCTCTGCTTCGGTCATCATGTCCGGCATCTGGATGATTCGGGCTCCCGGGTCAATGCCTGCTCCGGGGTGATCGAAGCGACCGGAGAACCCTTCAGGGCCTCGGGGGATGCGATTGTCATCGCCACCGGAGGAATCGGGGGCGACCTGGATCGGGTCCGAAAAAACTGGCCGCCGGAATTGGGGGATCCGCCGAAAAATATGTTTATCGGAACCCATCCCTTCTGCAACGGCGAACTTCACGATCAAACCGAGAAGGCGGGCGGGATGGTGACGCATCTTCAGCACCTCTGGAACTATCCCGGCGGCATCACCCCGCCGCATCCGAAATTCGCGGGGCATGGACTCTCCGTCATCCCGTTTCGATCCGCCCTGTGGATGGACTACCAGGGACGCCGGATCGGCCCGCAGCCGCTGGTGGGATATTACGACAACCGTTTTCTCTGGCACCAGATCTGTAAACAACAAAAAAAATACTCCTGGCTTATCCTGAATCGTAAAATCGGTCTGAAAGAGCTGGCGATTTCCGGAGCGGAGCACAACCCGGCAATCCGGGACAGGGACATTGTGGGGTTGATCAAAACGATCCTTTTCGGGCAGAAGGACCTGCTTGAGGAAATGACCAGGGATTGTCCGGATTTCGTCACCGCAGACTCCGTGAAGGAACTGGCAGCCCGGATGAACACCCTGACCGGATCCGAAGATGTGGACCCGGAGGCGCTCTCCCGCGATATCGCCGAGTACGACGATCAGATCGAACGCGGCCCCGCGTTTCACGCGGACGATCAGCTCCGGCGCATCGCCCAGTTCCGGAATTTCCGGGGGGATAAGCTCCGGACCTGCAAATTCCAGAAGATCGTCGATCCAAAGGCCCTTCCCCTGATCGCCATCCGCCTGCATATCCTCATCCGCAAATCTCTCGGCGGGATCCAGACCGACCTGGAAAGCCGGGTGATGAACCCTCAGGGGGAGCCGGTTTCCGGCCTCTATGCGGTGGGCGAGGCCGCCGGTTTCGGAGGCGGCGGAAGCAGCGGCAGGCGATCCCTGGAGGGCCTGTTCATCTCCAACTGCATCCTGACCGGCCGCATGGCGGCCCGATCAATCGCCGGCGCCGGCATTCACCAAGGCTGAAAACCCTGCTGCTTCCAAGGAACTTATATGTTCCGGTTTGAAGAATGAACAAATGAACCACAGAGAGCACAAAGCACACAGAGAAAAACGCCAGTTTTTCACCTTCAGACTTCAGTCTTCTACCTTCAGCCTTCTTTCGCTGTGGTAAAAATATTGAAAAAATCCATAAGTTACTTACTATAAAAATACCGCAAAGCGGGATAGATAGCTTTTTACGGGTTCACCCTGAAAGCCCCTGGCGGACTTTGAAAAAAAGCTGAAAATTGAACTATCACCGATTTTCGCGCCGGTTTTAACCGACAATTTATATAAAGTTTTATGACCT
>DYLE01000057.1 GCA_020722245.1 Desulfonema limicola | reverse complement strand
CGAGGTTTTTCAATCATTTTTCACCAAAAATTCCCGCCAATCGCGGATTTGGGGTATTATTTCTGCTCCCAAAGGGTTTCTTCCCGGCGAGAAAAAAATAGGGTCATTTCAAGCCTCAATCAGAAAACCCTTTCAAACCCATCTCAAACCAGGATACGGCCTTGTCGATGAATTCCGCCTGATGCGAAGGATCGCTGAGACTATGGTCCCCGTTTTTAAAACAGATGAGCTGTTTGGGAGGACGGACCTTTTCATGGATTTCAAACGCGTTTGACACGGGAACGATGGAATCGGCTTCACCATGGAACAGCAACAGGCCGCAGACCTCGGCCAGACGGTCCGAAACATCAAATTTGAGTTTATCCCTGTCGAGGGTCCGAAGAAGCTCCTGGTTTGCCGGGTCATTCAAATACGGAGGATTGATGGCCTCGCTGCAAATGGGGGCCGCCACGGTCACCAGCGCCTGGGTCTTGATCCGGCTGGCCACCTCCAGGATTACCGCGCCCCCGAAACTGCTGCCGAACAGCCCGATCGGGGAGTCTGTCCCGATTTGAGAACAAATGACGCTAATGGCGCTCTCTAAATCCCGGCATCTTCCTGCAAAGCTTGTGGCGGATGAAAATTCACCGCTGCTTCGGCCGCAGCCCCGGTGATCCAAACGGAAAAAAGCGATCCCGCGGGCGTTTAATTTTTCCGCCAGGGCAATCTGTTTGGGGGAGTCCCCGGTGCTCATCAGCCCGTGGCAGCCGATCACAACGGCAGGTTTTTTTTTCGACGGAAGATGAAGAACGCCGTATAATTGATAGTTATCTGAATTAAACTGTATGGGTTTTTTCATTTCCTGCACCCGCGGCTTGATTTTATGATGCCAGCCGCCTAAGATAAAATACAGCCTTCAGCTATCGGATTCGCCGGTAAATGTAAATGAAAAACAGCACTTCATGGATCGAAACCCATGACGTTTGAAAAAGGACAGACCCTCGAGCTGGAGATCACGGACCTGGCGTTCGGCGGAAAGGGGATAGCCAAACTTGACGGGCTGACGGTCTTTGTGGATAACGGCCTTCCGGGTGACCGGGTATCGGCCCGGATTGCAAAGAAAAGAAAGCGCTACCTGGAAGCCCGGATTGTTGATCTTCTTTCCCCGTCGCCCGATCGCATCGATCCAGCCTGCCCTTACAGCGGATGCTGCGGCGGCTGCCGATGCCAGGCGTTGTCCTATGAAAAACAGCTGGCCTACAAGCGGCAGCATGTCGTGGATGCGTTCGCTCATATCGGCGGCATCCGCGATGTTCCCGTCAATCCGGTTCTGCCGGCGCAGCGGGTGTTTGAGTATCGCAACAAGATGGAGTTTTCCTGCACGGACCGGCGATGGCTGCTTCCCGGGGAGATGAAGGACGGGATCTCGGACGCCGGTTTTGCGCTGGGGCTGCACGCTCCGGGCACCTTTTACAAGGTGGTGGATATCGACGCCTGTCTGCTTCAGCCGCCGGAGGGAAATCAGATCCTTTGCGCGGTGAAGGACTACATGAAAAATTCCGGCCTGCCGCCCTATGGGATTCGCTCCCATGAGGGGTTCTGGCGGTTTTTGGTGCTGCGCCATTCCGAAGCCCGCGATCAATGGCTGGTCAATATGGTCACGGCAAGCGAGAACCCCGCCGTCATTAAACCCCTTGCCGAGCTGCTGATCAAACAGCATCCGAAGATCGTTTCCGTGGTCAACAACATCACGGCCCGCAAATCAGGGGTTGCCCTCGGCGACTATGAGCTGCTTTTGGCCGGGGAGCGGTTTCTGGTGGAGAGGGTGGGCCGCTACGAGTTTGAGGTCTCGGCCAATTCCTTTTTTCAGACCAATACCCGAGGGGCCGAGGTCCTGTATGATACGGTCAGGCGCTACGCCGGGCTTTCCGGAACCGACACCGTTCTCGATCTTTACAGCGGCATCGGGACCATTCCCATCTGGCTGTCCGACGCCGCAGCAAGGGTGACCGGTATTGAGGTCGTGGAAACCGCTGTGGCCGATGCCGAGAAAAATTGCCGGCGCAACAAAATATCCAACTGCCGTTTTGTTTTGGGCGACATTCGAAAGGTCTTATCGGGTATCGTTGAAAGGCCGGATGTGCTCATCATTGACCCGCCGAGGGCGGGGATGCATAAGGATGTGGTCAAACAGCTGCTGGCCATGGCCCCGAAACGGATCGTCTATGTTTCCTGCAACCCCGCATCCCTGGCCAGAGACGCCGGATTGATGAAAGAGGATTACCAGGTGACGGAGGTTCAGCTGGTGGACATGTTTCCGCACACCTACCATGTGGAATCGGTGGCGCAAATGGAACGAAACATCAGGAGATAAGATGCGTATTGAGATGACGCCCATCGGGGTGTTTCACACGGCTGAACAGCAGATTCCCCGGCACTGGTCTGTTTCCCAGGTCAAAGGGGAGATCGAGATCGACGCCATTTATCAGGAGGGCTTGAACGGGATCGCTCCCGGGCAGCGGATCGTGGTGTTGTTTTATTTTCATAAGAGTTCGCCGTTTGATTCGAGGCTACTGATTCAGACATCCGCCGCCCGTCACCGGGCCATGGGGGTGTTCAGTATCTGCTCGCCCCATCGGCCGAACCCCATCGGGCTTTCCGTGCTGGAGGTGCTGGATGTCCACGAAAACCGGATCTTCGTAAACCATGCGGACATGATCGACGGCACTCCGATTTTAGACATCAAGCCCCATATCGAGGCCGGCAATCCGGGCGCGGACACAGAAGAGCAATAAAAGCCTTGCGGTTTTACGCCGCGCTTGGGTATACTTTATCCAACGATTCTGGATTTGATTCATGAGGTTTTGAGCGGTGTAACCTTTCAAAGACCAAAGGAGGACCCGCCATGAGACGACAGATCACCCAAATCCTGTGCGCCACCGATTTTTCAGGGTTTGCCAAAGATGTGGTGTCGTACGGGATCGCCCTGGCAAGGGAGTTCCATGCAAAACTGTATGTGTGTCATGTGGTCGACCTGCCACCGGTTCCCATGTACGGAGAGGCGGTGGCCGGCCCGATTGAGGATCAAAACCGGTTTATCAACTATGCCCAGGCGGAGATTGAGCGGCTGATCGGCGATGCCTCGGTGGATTATCAACCCCTGATCACCCTCGGTAACCCCACCGATGAGATCGCGCGGCTGGCCGGGGAACACAGCGCTGATCTGGTGATTACAGCCACCCACGGCAGGTCCGGGCTGAAGCGGCTGTTCCTCGGATCCGTGACGGAACGCCTGATGCGCACCTTGCCATGCCCTCTGCTCGTGCTGCGGGGGTCGGAATCGGCGGCGCCCGCCGAGCATCATAAGTTTCCCTTTAAGCGGATCCTTGTGGGATGCGATTTCTCAGCCGATTCCGACCTGGCTTTTCGGTACAGCCTCAGCATGGCCCAGGAGTTTGAAAGCGAGCTGCATCTGATTCATGTGGTTGAGCCCTCCGGCTACCGGGAGCTTTTTAAACTCCCCTCGGAGCCGGGGGACCGGTTCAAGAAGGATTTGTATGACATGATTCTCGAGAAGCTGAGGTCCCTGGTGCCCCAGGAGGCCTTGAACTGGATATCCCTAAATGTCAAGCTGCTCGTGGGCAAGCCCTATGAGGAAATCATCCGGTACGCGGAGCTCAAGAACATCGACCTGGTCGCCCTGGGGATTCGGGGGCACGGCATGGTCGAGGACCTGCTGATGGGTTCCACCACGGACCGGGTCATTCGAAGGTCCCCTTGCCCGGTGCTGTCCATCTGCTCCAGGTAGTTGCCGGAGGTGTCCTTGAAAAATGCGATTCGGTTTTACGCCTATGGTTCCTGCTGAGGTTTGAATCGCTGGAGTTTTGATAAAAACAGGATTTATCGATATACAAACCTGACCATGCCCGAGAGAAAATTCAAACAGATCATCGCCAATGAAACCAACCTGGTCCATATCCTGGACAACCTGAAAGAGGGCATTATCGCCCATGACCTGGAGCGCCGGATTTTCTTTTTCAACCGGGAGGCCGAGCGGATCACCGGATACAGCCGCAAGGAGATTTTACACCGGGACTGCCATGAGGCCTTTGGCGCGCCGTTTTGCGGTGAGCGCTGCATGTTTTTAGGAGATCCGGTCAACCTTCCGGATTCCAAAGAGTACCCTTTAAATATTTTTACCAAGGATGGTGAAATCCGCAACGTCGAGATGTCGGTATCGGCGCTCAAGGATCATTCCGGAACCGTCTTCGGGGTGCTGGCCTTCATCAAGGATATCACCGAGGTCATCAACTGCCGGTTCAGGAACCGCGACCTGGATGGGTACGCGAACATCGTGGGCCGCTCCGGAAAAATGCTTCAGGTGTTTGAGCAGATTCATGACCTTTCCGGTTATGATTTTCCGGTGCACATCTACGGGGAGACCGGAACCGGAAAAGAGCTGGTGGCCGAGGCCATTCATAACCAGAGCCTTCGGGCCGGAGCGCCGTTTGTCCCGATCAACTGCGGGGCGTTGCCCGAGGGATTGATCGAAAGCGAGCTGTTCGGCCATGTCAAGGGCGCGTTTTCGGGCGCCATTCGGGACAAGAAGGGCCGGTTTGAGATGGCGGACGGCGGGACTATCTTTTTAGACGAGGTGGCGGAGCTTTCCAGGGGGACCCAGGTGAAGCTTCTGCGTTTTTTGCAGAAAGGACGGTTTGAAAAGGTCGGGGGCGAGCAGACCGTCTCGGTCAACGTCCGGATCATCAGCGCCACCAACACGGATTTAAAGCTGGCGGTCAAAAGCAAAAAATTCCGCGAAGACCTCTACTACCGGTTAAACGTGATCCCCATTCACCTTCCGCCGCTCAGGGAGCGGAAAAACGACATACCGCTATTGGCGCGCTATTTTTTGGATCAGATGTGCAGCACCGGGAATCAGAAGCCGATTGATATTTCCAGCGAGGCCCTGTCTCTGATGCTGGACTACGACTGGCCGGGGAATGTCAGGCAGCTCCAGAACGCCCTGCAGTTTGCCATGGTCAAGGCCAGCGCCGGCTTGATCCTTCCCGAACATCTTCCCCTGGAGCTGGCCGGCATGCCCGATTCGGAAAACCGGCGCGGTCCGCTCAAAAAGCTGGCTCCTGAATCCGTTCGAAAGGCGTTGAAAAAGACCGGAGGCAACAAAGCCAAGGCGGCCAGGCTGCTTGATGTGGGCCGGGCCACCCTCTACCGGTTCCTTCATGACCATCCCACCACCTTGCCCGGCCCGCCGGAAAAGCAGTAAAGTTTTTTTTTCGGCGTTTTGTTTTATGAAACAGTTATGTATCATAAAGCATCCTGAGACGTCCGTTTTTTATTTTTACTATATATCTTCAGATAGTTAGAATCAACTCAGGCCATCTCCCGGGGCCGGTCCAGGCCTGCTTGTATCATCAAACCGTTTCACTATGCCTTAGTAAAAATGGGGTCTGGAGATCTAATCCGAAAACCCGCCCATTGATTAACCGAAGGGTTATAAAGGTTTTACCTGGATTCCTTGTGTATAGCCGGTGTTTTTAAAAACAGGCTTTGATTTATTCCCCGTTTGGCATGCATCTTGAATTCCAGTAAATCGTCGGCTGAAAAAGAATGAATTCTGGTTTCAGCCGAATGAAAGAAACGATTCGGGGGAGAGAATTAGTGAAAGCCTGCAATGAGAACATCAAGAAGACGCTTAAGATCGCGGAAAAGATGATCGAGATGGCCAATACCGGTGACGCTGACCGGGAGGATACGGGCTGCGGCATCCTTTACGGCATCCTTCGGGATTCCGCCTACCGGATCAAAAAGATCGCCGAGGCCGAAAAAAAGGCTCATCAGGAAAAAGGAAAGTGGGAATAATCCCTGGCGGTTTTTTATAAAAAATGATATAAAAACAATCAATCTTCAGCCGTGCGCTGAACAGGAGGTTTAGCATGAAGAGCGTTAAAGGCACCCAGACCGAGAAAAATTTGTTAACCGCATTTGCCGGAGAGTCCCAGGCGCGCAACCGCTACACCTATTTTGCAAGCCAGGCCAAAAAAGAGGGGTATGATCAGATCGCATTCATCTTTGAGGAAACCGCCAACCAGGAAAAGGAACACGCCCGGCGGTTTTTCAGCTTTTTGCAGGGGGGTGAGGTGGAAATCGCGGCCGCGTTTCCAGCCGGTGTGGTGGGCACGACCCTTGATAATTTAAAGGCCGCGGCGGACGGCGAACACTATGAGCATTCCCAGATGTATCCCGGTTTTGCTGCGACCGCCCGCAAGGAGGGGTTTGAGGCCATCGCCAGGGTTTTTGAGGCGGTTTCCGTGGCGGAAAAACAGCATGAGAAACGGTACCGGGAGCTTGCCGCCAATATCGAGGCCGGCAGGGTCTTTAAGCGGGAAAAACCTGTGGTCTGGCGCTGCCGCAACTGCGGCTACCTGTTTGAGGGGACCGAGGCGCCGAAGATGTGCCCGGCCTGCGCCTATCCCCAGGAATACTTTGAACTGCTTGGTGAAAACTACTAGAGGGGTTTTTTTATTCTTCATTTTTCCTCTAGAGAGGGACGGCCAACGTCGCGCCGTCCCTCCACCCGTAATGAGTTGACTTAGCGAAACGGTGAAAGGGAGGCAGGAAATGGCGTACGATTTTACGATCAACGATGTTTTTGAAATGGCCAAACAGATCGAGCGAAACGGCGCGGCGTTTTATCAGACTGCGGCCAAAACCGCTAAAACCGCCTCGGAAAAGGAGTTACTGGTAAACCTCGCGGAAATGGAGAAACAGCACGAGAAGACCTTTGCCGATCTCCAGGCGGAGATCACCCAAAAGGAGCAGGCGGAAACCGTTTTTGACCCGAATAACGAGTCCGCCCTTTACCTGAAAGCCTTGGCCGACACCCGGGTTTTTTTTGAAAAGGACATGGACGCCTCGTCCATGAGGGGAATACTCAAGTCCGCCCTTACCGCGGAAAAGGATTCCATCGTGTTTTACCTCGGCATGAAAGGCCTTGTCCCTGAAAAATACGGCCGGAACCGAATCGAACACATTATCCAAGAGGAGATGGGGCATATCCGCTTGCTCAGCAAGGAGCTGGTGGCCCTGGATCAATAACGGAATCACTGTCACAAAGGAGGTTTAAAATGGCAAAACGACTTGAAGTCTATCGCTGTGAGCTGTGCGGAAACATCGTGGAGGTGCTTTATGGAAGCGACGGCACCCTGGTCTGCTGCGACCAGCCCATGAAGCTGATGACGGAAAACACCGTGGATGCGTCAAAGGAAAAGCATGTGCCGGTCATTGAGAAGATGGACGGCGCCATCAAGGTCAAGGTCGGGTCCGCGCCCCATCCCATGGAAGAAAAGCATTATATTCAATGGGTCGAAATCCTCGCCGGCGACAAGGTGTATCGCCAGTTTCTAAAACCCGGGGATAAGCCCGAGGCTGTGTTTGGAGCGCCCGCAGGGAGCATGGCCGCCCGCGAATACTGCAACCTTCACGGACACTGGAAGTCCGCGTAACAGAAAAAAAGAATAATCAACCGCAAGGGTATAAACGTTTTCCACCCATGACAAGGAGTATTCCGATATGGCAAAAGCCCTGATTGTGTATGCCACCCGAAAGGGGGAGACCCGGTCCATCGCCGAGCTGATCGCCGAGGGGATTCGTATCTCGGGCCATGAGGCAAAGCTCGCCGATGTGAATGAGATCAAGTCAGAAAAGAATCTTTCAGGATACGACGCGTATGTGTTCGGGTCCGCCACCTATCACGGGGACATGATGCAGGGCATGAAGACCCTGCTGTTTATGGCGGAAAAGGCCGGCCTGGAAAACCGGGTCGGCGGCTCCTTCGGCGCTTACGGGTGGAGCGGCGAGGCGCCGGAGCGGATTTTTGATACCATGAAAAACATATTTCAAATGAAGATGGTCGGCGGCCCGTTGATGCTGAAATCCAGCAGGCTGGAGGGCGGCATGCGGATGGCCCAGGATTACGGCCGTGAGATCGCCGGCCAGCTTAAACCCTAAAATAGAAAAGGAGGTGCGCGATGTCCACTCCGCAACACTGCCCCGGGTTTGAGGCGTTTAGAAACCTGAAATCCTTTACCTGCAAGTGCCCCAACTGCGGAACGCCCAAGGAAATCTTTTCCGATGAATTCAACAAGACGCATAAATGCGAGCACTGCGGCAAGGAGATCGATTTCACCCAGTGTAAACTGGAAGGCGGCGCATAACGGATTGCGAATGCCTGGTTTCCTAACCTGATACCGCATCGGAGGGTCGCATGGACGTTGTTTTTCTTTCCCGCCTTCAGTTTGCAGCAGCCACCCTGTTTCATTTTCTGTTTGTGCCGTTGACCCTGGGACTGTCGGTGCTGATTGCCTACATGGAGACGCAGTACGTCCGGACCGGGGACAAGCTCTATCTTTCCATGACCCGGTTCTGGGGAAGGCTTTTTTTAATCAACTTCGCCGTGGGGGTGGTGACCGGCATCACCCTGGAGTTTCAGTTCGGCACCAACTGGTCGGCCTATTCCGCCTATGTGGGGGATATTTTCGGCTCCCTGCTGGCCATCGAGGCGTCTGTGGCGTTTTTTCTTGAATCCATCCTTCTCGGGGTATGGGTTTTCGGCTGGCAAAAGCTTTCAAAGAAGGCGCATGCCGCGGTCATGTGGCTGGTGGCCGCTGCCGGGAGCATCTCCTCCCTCTGGATTCTGATGGCCAACGGCTGGATGCAGCATCCGGTGGGATATACGCTGCGAAACGGCCGGGCAGAGCTTACGGATTTCGCGGCTGTGGTCTTCAACAAATTCGCCATCCTTGAGTTTTTGCACACCGTGAGTTCCGCCTATGTGTTGAGCGCCTTTTTCGTCATGGGCATCAGCGCCTACCACCTGCTGAAAAAACAGCACATCGATTTTTTCACCCGCTCATTCCGTACGGCGCTGGTGTTCGGCCTGGTCTTCTCGCTGATCGTGGCGATCGTGGGCGACAGCCACGGGATTCATGTGACCAAGGTTCAGCCGGCCAAGCTGGCGGCCATGGAATCGCACTGGGAGACCACGACGCGGGCGCCCATTCACCTGTTGGCCGTTCCGGACGAGAAGAACGAGCGGAATCTTATTGAGATCGGTTCCATCCCCGGGCTCTTAAGCCTTCTGGGGCATCACGATTTCAACGCCGAGGTCAAGGGGCTCAAGGATTTCCCCAAAGATGAGCGTCCCCCGGTGTGGCTGACCTTTATTTCCTTTCGCGCAATGGTGGGGCTGGGGTTTTTGTTTATTCTGCTCACCCTGATCGGCTGGTTTAAGCGCAACCGGCTTTTGGAAAGCCCCGGCTACCTGAAGCTTATGCTGCTTTCCCTTCCGCTTCCCTATATCGCCAGTGAGCTGGGCTGGGTCCTGGCCGAGGTGGGAAGGCAGCCCTGGATCGTTTACGGCCTGATGCGGACCTCGGACGCGGCTTCCCCAATTGCCGCATCCCAGGTCTGGGGCTCGCTGATCGCCTTTATACTGGTTTACGGGCTTCTGGGCGCCGTTGGGTTTTACCTGATCTTTCAAAACGCCAGGCAAGGGCCAAAACCCCTGTAGCCCGTTGTTTTATTTTAAAAGGGGATGCGAAAAAAGACAAACCGCTGAGGAATTTCGGAGGAAAGAATGGAGCTGCAATCCATATGGTTTTTTTTGTGGGGGCTGCTGTGGGCTGTGTTTTTTGTCACCGACGGGTTTGATCTCGGCGTGGGCGCCCTGCTACCGTTTCTGGGCAGGGAGGAAAAGGACCGGCGCATGATGATCAACGCCATCGGACCGCTGTGGGACGGAAACGAGGTCTGGCTGATCGCCGCGGGCGGGGTGACCTTTGCCGCGTTTCCCGTTTTGTACGCGGCGATGTTCTCCGGCCTCTACACCCCGCTTCTGCTCATCCTTTTCGCCCTGATCTTTCGCGGGGTCTCGTTTGAGTTCCGCTCCCAGATCGCATCATCGACCTGGAAGGGGCTGTGGGACGCCTGTATCTTTATCGGCAGCCTGGTCCCGGCGTTTCTGTTCGGGGTGGTTTTCGCCAATATCTTTCAGGGGCTGCCGTTTGACGCCGACGGGTATTCCGGCGGGCTTTTGGGGCTTATCAACCCCTACGGGGTGTTGGGCGGGGTGCTTTTTTTGTTTATGTTTCTGCTCCACGGCGCGCTCTGGCTGTCGGCCCGGGCCACCGGCGAACTTCAAACCCGGGCCGCATCCTCGGCCCGCGTTCTCTGGTATGCGCTGCTTGCGATGATCCTGCTGTTTTTGGTCGCCTCCGGGTTTTACACACGGCTCTATGACAACTACCTTTCTTTTCCGGTTTTGTTCGCGGTTCCCGCCATCACGGTTTTATCGCTGATCGGCATTCAGCGGTTTCTATGGCGGGGCGCCTGTTTTAAAGCCTGGTTTTCATCAGCGGCTACGATTTTAAGCGCCACCTTTTTCTGCATGATCGGTCTGTATCCGGACATGCTCCCCTCCAGCATGGATGCGCAATTTTCGCTGACCGCGCATAACGCCTCGGCAAGCCCCTTGACCTTGACCATCATGCTGATCGTGGTGTTGATTTTTATCCCTCTGGTGATCGGATATCAGGCCTGGGCCTATCACCTTTTTTCGGATAAGCTCTCCGCCGATGATGCGGAGTACGAAGCGTCCTATTAAAAAAAGGCAGGGGAGGGCTTCAAAAAAAACAGGTCTTTGAAAATGGATAAATTAAACCTAAAAGTTTTTGTTTAAATTTAATTTATATTATATTGATTTTTAAATGAAATAGCCAATAATCAAAAGGAGGCTGTGATGGACAAGTATGTATGCACGGTATGCGGCTATGTGTATGACCCGGAAGCAGGGGATCCGGACAATGGGATCGAACCTGGAACCTCCTTTGAATCCCTGCCAAAGGACTGGGTCTGCCCGGTCTGCGGGGCCTCAAAGGATGATTTTGAAAAAGAGGCGTAAACCCACACTAAAAACCGGTCCGGCAAGGCGTTGCGGGCCGGTTTTTTTCAAAAGCCATGGCATCATCTGGAGAACACATCATGAAGCCTGTTGAAATCGCAAATGGCATTTACAGCGTCGGGGTCATCGACTGGAATATTCGGGATTTTCACGGATACTCCACGGAGCGGGGCTCCAGCTACAATGCCTTCCTTATCACCGATGAAAAGACGGTCCTCATCGATACGGTGAAAAAGGGGTTTGAGGATCAGCTGCTTCAAAACATCTTAAGGATTGTTGATCCCAAAAAAATCGATCTGGTGATCAGCAACCACACGGAGATGGACCATTCCGGCGGCCTTCCCCGGATCATGCACTATATCGGCGAAAACAAGCCGCTCTACTGCTCAAAGATGGGGCACCGCAACCTCTCCGATCATTTCCGGCGGAGCTGGAACTTTCATCCGGTGGCGGATATGGAAACGCTTAACATCGGCAGGCGGACCCTCCGGTTTATCGAGACCCGAATGC
>DYLE01000056.1 GCA_020722245.1 Desulfonema limicola | reverse complement strand
GTTCGGGCCGGCGATATAATCGCCCATGGGTTCCGGGGTGAATTCGCCGATAAACACCGCGCCGGCGTTTTGTATCCTGCCGATCACCTCAAAAGGGGATTGAATGCAAAGCTCCAGGTGTTCAGGGGCGATCCGGTTCGCCAGTTCGATCGCCGCGGGAATACTCGGAACGCGAAGGATCAGCCCGTAGTCGGACAGGGAGCGTTCAGCCACCTCTTTTCGATGCAGCCCGGCCACCTGTTTCTTCACCTCTGCCGCCACCGCCTTGGCGATTTTATTCGAATCCGTGATCAGCATGGCGGACGCCATGGGATCATGCTCCGCCTGGGAAAGCAGATCCGCCGCGATAAATTCAGGGATCGCGGAGTGATCCGCGATCACCAGGATTTCGCTGGGTCCGGCCAGCATGTCGATCCCCACGATCCCGGCCACCATCTTTTTGGCCAGGGTCACATAGGTGTTGCCCGGTCCCGCCACCACATCAACCTTTCGCAGGGTTTGGGTGCCGTAGGCCAGGCCCGCGATCGCCCATGCGCCGCCCACCTTGTAAACCGCATCCACCCCCACCCGGTGAGCGGCCGCCAGAAGGTAAGGGTTGATTTTTCCTTCCTTCGTGGGTGGCGTGACCATCGAGACATGCCCCACGCCGGCGATCCGGGCCGGAATAACCCCCATCAGCACGGACGACACCAGGGGGGTGGTGCCTCCCCGGGCGCCCGGAACATAGATCCCGGCCGCCTCCACCGGCCGCAGCAGCTGGCCGAGAAGCACACCGGGACGGGGGGTCGTCATCCAGGAGTTGTCGAGCTGTCTTTTATGAAAGGATTCGATCTGCTCCACAGCGCGTTCCAGAGCGGAAAGGAAACCGGACGGCACTGTCTTTGCCGCGGCCTGCATCTCCGCCTGGGTCACCTTCAGGTTTCGAAGGGTCAACCCCGGCGCGTCAAACCGGCGGGTATACTCGATCAGCGCCTCATCCCCACGGGTTTTGACCTCTGCAAGGATCGCCGACACCGTCTCATAATCCTCCGGCTTGATCTCGCGGCCCCGGTCAATAACGGCCTGGATCCGCTTTTCAGCCTTTGATGACGGATACGCGATGATTTCCATGATCCCTCTCCCGACTACCCTCGATACCCCAGATTTGACGCCATAGAAAAAATCGGTCCAACAAAATGCATTACCCTTATGCTAAATCGGCCGGCTTGTCAATCCTTCCCGTATTCAAAAAATAATAAAACCACAAAAATCCCGGTGTTGACATCCTTGAAATATTTTACCATAATACATTCTTGTTTTTTTATATATAAAAGCTCAGTAAAAAAAGGAGAAATCGATGGCATTACACAGGATATTTAATTTTAACGCCGGACCCGCGGTCCTTCCGCTTCCGGTGCTTGAGGAGATTCAGGCTTCATTTTTAGATTACCGCTCCAGCGGCATGTCCATCACCGAGATCAGCCACAGGTCCAAGCTGTTCGATGAGGTCATCAACGATGCCGTGGCCCGAGCCAAAAGGCTTCTGAACCTCGGGGAGGATTTTCATGTTCTTTTTATACAAGGGGGCGCCAGCCTTCAGTTTGCCATGCTCCCCATGAACCTTCTGCCCAAAGACCGCTTTGCGGATTATGTCAATACCGGCACCTGGTCCACAAAGGCCATCAAGGAGGCCGAGATTTTAAAAAAAGATATTCGCGTGGTGGCGTCCTCCAAGGATAGGGATTTTTGTTATATCCCCAAGAATATTTCTTTTAACAGGGACGCGGTTTATGTGCATCTCACCTCCAACAACACCATCAAGGGAACCCAGTGGGCTAATTTTCCGGATACCGCCGGGGTTCCCATCATCGCGGACATGTCCTCGGACATCCTCTCCCGCCGGCTGGATATGAAGAAATTCGGCTTGATCTATGCGGGGGCGCAAAAAAACATCGGCCCCGCAGGGGTCTGCATGGTGATCATACGCGACGACCTTCTGAAACAAATACCCGAAGGGCTGCCATCCATGCTGGACTACAGGACCTATGCCACGAGCAATTCGCTCTACAACACCCCGCCCTGTTTTACCATCTACACCATTCAGCTGGTGCTGAAATGGCTGGAGGAGACCGTCGGCGGGCTGGATGCCATGGAGAAAATCAACCGGCAAAAGGCGAGGCTGCTTTACGATTTTATCGACGCCGGAGAATTTTACCGCGGCACCGCGGATAAGGACAGCCGCTCTTTCATGAACGTGACCTTCCGGCTGCCCAGCGAGGAGCTTGAGAAAAAGTTCATCGCCGAGGCGACTGAAAACGGGCTGGGCGGACTCAAGGGCCACCGCTCCGTGGGCGGATGCCGTGCGTCGATCTATAACGCCATGCCCACGGAAGGTGTAGCGGCCCTTGTGGATTTCATGAAGCACTTTGAGCAAAAAAACGCCTGATTCGGGCATCCATGAGCGCGTCAGGGGGAGATGGAATGAAAAAGAACGCCAAAACCCTGAAGGATTACCAGAAGGCCGGCCAGGAGCTTTATGACCGGCTGCATCTTTCCACCTACCCCGTAGCCATTCACTATATTCAAACCGAAAAGGATATCCCCGAAGGGGTGATGCGGCCGTCTGTTTTCGGTAAAAAGATGGCGCTCTGCCAGGCATTCACCCAGTCCCGGCGCTGGGGAATCAGCGTCGCCATGACCGCCGATGACAACTTCTGCACCCCTTCCTCCGGCTTTCATCAGTGGGCCAATATCTCAAAGGAAGACCTGATTGAAAGCCAGGTCCGGCAGGGGTGGCATAAGGACGCCGAGGCGGAAAAGACCCGCATCAACGCCTTTTTTGATCTTCTGGGAAAAGAAGGGCTCGATCAGCTTCGCCGGTATTGCGGGTTGGTCTGCTCTCCGTTGAATGCAAGCCTCATCGTTCCGGACACCGTGCTTGTATACGGAGAC
The DNA here is from genome assembly GCA_020722245.1 of Desulfonema limicola. GTDB lineage: Bacteria > Desulfobacterota > Desulfobacteria > Desulfobacterales > Desulfosalsimonadaceae > DYLE01. Next base: position 8,611 of record DYLE01000056.1, on the reverse strand, counting down.
GGGGTTCAGATCACCCACATGATCCATGCCTTAAGCTATGCGTATCGGCATGTCCCGTTCTCTTTTTTTGAAGGCTTCGCCGAATCCTGCTTCAAGGGAGGGCTGTTGCCGTTTATCACCGGCCGGCCGCAGATCGTCCTTCCGGGCGCCGGGGATCGAAGCTTTGCCGGAATCGGCGAGCATGAGATCGGAATCGGCGTTCCGGGGTCTTTGCTGTTTGATCTGCTGGAAAACCTGTTTAAAACCGGCGGGGCGATGAACATCGGCTATCCCAACAAAACCCTGCTTCCCATGGATCTTGATGAAACCATCACCCCGGGGTTTCAGTTTTTGCGGGAAAAAATGAAAGGAAAATAGCGGGCGTTTCGAAAATAAAAAGGCCGGCCCGGATCGGGCCGGCCTTTTTTTTGTCTATTTTTTTATAATTTATTCGACCAGCTCAAAAAGCGCGGCCGCGCCCATGCCGCCGCCGATGCACATGGATTCCACGCCGTATTTCACGCCGCGTTCCCGCATCTCCGTCATGAGCTGGGCGCAGAGCTTGGCGCCGGTGCACCCCAGGGGATGCCCCAGGGCGATGGCGCCGCCGTTCACGTTGATGATTCGTTTATCGCTGTCGGATGCCCACAGCTCCCTTTTCTCATAAAGGCCGAGCTGCTGCAGGCAGTAGATCGCCTGGGAGGCAAAGGCCTCATTGATCTCAAAAATTCCGATATCCTCGAGCTTCTTGCCCGTCAGTTTGAGGAGCTTTGGAATGGCATAGGCCGGGCCGACACCCATCTCGTCGGCTCGAACGCCCGCCACCGTGTAGCCCACCATTTTGGCGATGGGCTTGAGCCCGAATTTTTTCACCGCATCTTCGCTCATCACCAGGGTGGCTGCCGCGCCGTCGGTGGTCTGTGAAGAGTTGCCCGCGGTCACGGAACCGTTGGCCGCAAAGGCAGGCGCCAGTTTCTTTAAACCCTCCAGGGTGGTGGTGGGCCGAATTCCGTCGTCGAAATCCTGCAAGACGGTTTCCTCGATCCATGTCCCGTTTTTCTCCACGTAGCGCTTGGCCGGAGTGGGCACGATCTCCTTATACAGTTTTTTGGCCATGGCGTTGGAGGCCTTCATCTGGGAATGATAGCCAAACTCATCCTGCATTTCCCGGGTGATCTTGTACCGGTTGGCCACGTTCTCCGCGGTGATCCCCATGGATATATACACATCCGGGTTCTCCTTGGCCCATTCGGGGTGAGGCCGCGGCAGGTTGCCGCCCATGGGCACGATGGTCATGGATTCAACCCCGCCGCCGATGGCCACCTCGCACCATCCGGCCTTGATCCGCATGATTTGAAGGGCGATGGCCTCAAGCCCGGAAGAGCAGAACCGGTTGACGGTGGCCCCGCAGGTGGTATCCGGGAATTTGCACATCTGGGCGATCACCCGTCCGATGTTCAAACCCTGCTCCGCCTCCGGAAAGGCGCAGCCGATCATGATGTCTTCCACATCCTTTTTTTCAATATTCGGCGTCCGTTCAAAAATCGCGTCCACCACGGTTTTTAAAAGGTCTTCCGGCCGGGTCTTGGCAAACGCCCCTTTGTTTCTCCTGCAGCCCGGGGTTCTGACCGAGGTCACGATATATGCTTCTCTCATAGGTATATCCTCCTGAAGGTTTCAATGTTATAGGAAAAGGGGTTTGCCGGTGTTCATGATATGCTCGGCCATCTTCTGGGTCTCCTCGGTTCGCCAGAGATCCACGAAGGTTTCCCGCTCAAGGTTCATCAGGTATTCCTCGGAAACCAGCGTGCCCTGGGGCACGTCACCGCCGGACATGCATACCGCCGCTCTTTTTGCGATTTTCTCCATGTGGGGGGTGATATAACCGCCGATCTTCATGTTGTTCATTTCCGCCCAGAGCATGCCGTGGGCCTCTCGGCCGAACACCGGGATCTTTTTCTTTCTCGGCGGGACGTATCCGTCGTCCACCATCTTTAAGACCTCTTTCTTGGCCTCGCCGATCAGGATGTCCCGGTTGAACACGATGCGGTCGGTGGGCTTGAGGAACCCGTTTTTGCGGGCATCGGCTGCGGATGAGGAAACCTTCGCCTGGGCCACGCACATGAACGCCTGGATGAAGAAACCAGCCATGTCCGTAAGTTTCGCGGCCTCGGGCTTTGAATCCACATAGTTTCTCCACAGGTGCATCATGCCGCAGCCGCCCGGAACAAGCCCGGCCCCGATTTCCACCAGACCCATGAACAGGTCGGCATGGGCCACGATCCTGTCGGCGGCCATGCAGACCTCACATCCGCCGCCCAGGGTCAGCCCATAGGGCGCGGCCACGACAGGGTAGGGGGCGTATTTGGTTCCCATGATCCCCTTATGAACATTTTTAATAAACCCGTCGATTTCCGCAAACTTGCCGGCCCTGGCAAGCCCCAGCATATAGGCCAGGTCGCCGCCTGCTGAAAACGGAGCGGGCATTCCGGAGGCCTGATTGCCGATGACCATGCCGACGCCGTTATCTAAAACATACTCGCCGGCTTCCATCATGAAATCCACCATCTCCTTGTTGATGGCGTTCATCTTGGAATGGAACTCCAGGTCAAACACCCCGTCTCCGATATCGATCAGGGAGCAGGAAGCGGTTGTTTTCACGACCTTTTTATTGGCCTTCAGGTCCGCCAGGACAATCGCCTTCTCGTTGGCGGCCATTTCCTTGTACTTGTTGGTGGCGAAATCAAAGTAGAGTTTTTTGCCGCCCTTGAGTTTATAGAAGGAGGTGGCGCCGGTGGCCAGCATCTTTTTCACGTTTTTCGGCACGGTCAACCCCTCTTTTTCCATCCTTTTGACCGATTTTTTCACGCCGATGGCGTCCCAGGTTTCAAAGGGACCCATTTCGAAGTTATACCCCCATTTCATCGCGTTATCGATATCCACAATGGTGTCCGAAATCTCAGGGATTCGATTCGCCGAATAGATCAAACCATTGGAAACCACATCCCAGGCGAATTTGGCGCCCCTGTCATCGCCGTAAACAATCGCTTTCAGCTTTTCCGGAAGGGTCTGGGCCTTTTTCGCCGCCTCCAGGCAGGGGAAGTCCGGTTTTCCATACTCCTCGTATTGCCCGGTTTTGGGATTGATCACCTTGCGGATGGATTTCCATTCGGGGGTCAGCTCTTTCTTATAGAAACCCGCCTTGGTCTTGTTGCCGAGCAGTTTCTTTTCGATCATCTGATTGACGAAATCCGGAATCTTCATGGTGTCCCGCATCTCGTCGTTCGGGCAGAGGTCAAAGCAGTTTTTGGATACGTGGGCCATGGTGTCCAAACCCACCAGGTCGGAGGTGGCGAAGATGGCGGTCTTGGGCCGGCCCATGGGCGGTCCGAACAGGGCATCCACCTCGGGGATGGTCAGACCGTGCTCCAGCATGGCCTGCATGGCCTTGCCCATCCCCTGGACCCCGATCCGGTTTCCGACAAAGTTGGGGGTGTCCTTTGCCCATACGATTCCCTTGCCCAGCATCTTTTCGCCGAAATTCGCCATGAACTCAAGAACCTCGGGAAGGGTTTTGTCGCCGCGAATGATTTCCAGAAGGTGCATGTATCGTACCGGGTTGAAGAAATGAGTCCCCAGAAAATGCTGCCGCATCTCCAGGCTGAGCCCCTTGGACATCTCCTTTAAAGGAATGCCCGATGTGTTCGAGCTGACGATGCTCCCTTTCCGTCTGACCCCGTCGATCCGTTTGAATAGTTCCTGTTTGATTTTGAGGTTTTCCACCACCACCTCGACGATCCAGTCGCATTCCGCAAGCTTGTTAAGATCATCCTCCAGGTTTCCGATGGAAATCATCTCCGGGTCTTTTTTCTTGTCCATGAAAAGCGGCGGTTTTGATTTGATCGCCGCATCCAGACCCGCCTGGACAATCCGGTTTCTGGCTTTCGGATCGTTTTTTTCCTCGTCCTTGAGATCAAACGGGACGATGTCCAAAAGCATCACCTCAATCCCGGCACTGGCAAGGAGAGCCGCGATCCCTCCGCCCATGATACCGGAGCCGATAACGGCCGCCTTTCTGATTCTTCTCTGCATAATTTCCTCCTGATATATTGAAGTTTAACAAAAACGCACGGCATGTGGAGAATCAAAAAACTAAAGAAAAATTTTTAGCAAGATGGTTTTAGGGTGTCAAGTAAAATAAAGGATCGATCAGGGGCCTGAAATTTCTAAACCCTTCGAAACCATGAAAGTTTTTTTAACCCTATTTTTATGCTTGACCGTCTTTTTGTTATCGACTATGTAAAAAAATTTAATTGATTTTTTTATAAAAACGGCCGCACCTGCCATGCGAGCAAACGGCCGGGAAACAACATAACGGAGGTATCCCTCATAATGCTGACAGAGTACCTGCCCATCCTTTATATTATGATCCTGGCGGTTACATTCGGCGCGGGAATCGTATTCCTGTCGAGTATCATGGGGCCCAACCGGCCTTTTCAGGTCAAGAAGGAGCCTTATGAGTGCGGCCTACCCAGCGAGGGCGCCCAGTACGCCCAAACCCCGGTCAAGTTCTATGTGATCGCCCTGCTTTTTCTGGTATTTGACCTGGAGTGCGTGTTTGTCTATCCCTGGGCGGTCTATTACAGGCATCTGGGCCTGTTTGGGTTTATTGAAATGCTGCTTTTCATCCTGATTCTTCTGGTCTGTTATGTTTACGTATGGAAAAAGGGGGCCCTGGAATGGGAATAGAAAACAAACTCACTAAATTCGCAGAGGGATCCGTCCTGGTCACCAGCCTGGAAAAACTGATCAACTGGGGGAGAAGCAATTCCGTATGGCCCTGCACCTTCGGCCTTGCCTGCTGCGCCCTGGAGATGATCGCGACCTCCCTGTCCGATTTCGATATCTCCCGGTTCGGCTCCGAGGTCTTCAGACCCTCCCCCCGGCAGTCCGACCTGCTGATCGTGGCGGGCACCCTGACCAAAAAGATGTCCGTGATGGTCAAACGGATCTACGATCAGATGGCCGACCCCAAATGGGTCATCGCCATGGGCTCCTGCGCCTCCTGCGGCGGGGTGTTCCAGAGCTATGCGGTGGTGCAGGGGGTGGATCAGATTATTCCGGTGGATGTGTATATTCCCGGATGCCCGCCCCGGCCTGAAACCCTTCTGGCCGGTCTCATGAAGATCCAGGAAAAAATCAGAACCGAAAAATTAGACCAGCGGCCGGACCATACCCCCTGAAGCCCTTAATTTTTCAATGCAAGGATCACACAGGATGGATACTCAATCGGTTGTCGCCAGAATCGACAGAAAACACCCCGGCTCAATCTTAAAATTCATCAAGGACGCCAACGAGATTGTTGCCGCCGCAGGAAGCTTCCCCCAACTGATGAAGGCGGTTCACGAAGAAAACTTCGACATGCTTGTAGACATCGTGGGGATCGACTGGACCCCCCGAATCCCCCGGTTTGATCTGGTTTACCTGCTGCTTTCCACGGCCGATTTCACCCGGCTTCGAGTGCGGCTTCAAACCGAGGAAGGACAGGAGGTTCCTACGGTGAGCGACATCTGGCATTCCGCCAACTGGGGGGAACGCGAGGTTTATGATCTTTTGGGAATCAGCTTTTCCGGGCATCCGGACCTTCGGCGGATCCTGACCTGGAAAAACTTTGACGGGCATCCCCTAAGAAAGGATTTCCCCCTTCAAGGGAAACACTTCGACAAGCCGTTTAATCCTGAAACCATTGAGGATTATTAAAAACCTATTCCCCCGCCGGGCATAAGGGGAATTTCAACCCTCTAGATAAACAGGCATTAGATCATGGCTGAAGCAAAAACCATCACCCTCAATATGGGCCCTCACCATCCCGCAACCCACGGCGTGCTGCGGGTGGTACTGGAGCTGGACGGCGAGACCATTGTAAAGGCCACGCCTCATATCGGATACCTGCACCGGGGGATAGAAAAGCTGGCCGAACACCGGAACTACCAGCAGATCATCCCTCTGACCGACCGGCTGGACTACTCCTCCGCATCGGCGAACAACATCGGCTACTGCCTCGCCGTGGAAAAACTGATGGGGATCGAGGTCCCCAAAAGGGCCCAGTACCTTCGGGGGATCATGGCCGAGCTGGCGCGGTTCATGGGCCACCAGCTTTGGCTGGGCACCCATGCCTTAGACATCGGGGCCATGACGGTCATTTTCTACGCCTTTCGGGACCGGGAAATGATCATGAAGATCAACGAGGAGATATCCGGATACCGGCTTACCCCGACCTTTTTCAGGATCGGCGGGGTCGCCCATGACGCCACCGATGAGTTTATCAAAAAGGTCCGGGAGTTTGTGAAATGGTTTCCCAAGGCGCTTTCCGGGTACCACACCCTGCTCACGGAAAACAAGATCTGGACCACGCGAACCATGAACATCGGAGCGATCACCGCGAAAGAGGCCGTGAACTATGGGCTGACCGGGCCGAGCCTTCGGGCCTCCGGCGTGGCCTATGACGTGCGCAAGGCCTTCCCCTACTCCAGCTATGATGACTTTGATTTTAAAATCCCGGTGGGCGAGAACGGGGATGTGTACGACCGGTACCTGGTGCGGATGGAGGAGTTTACGCAGTCTCTGGCCATCATTCACCAGGCGATTGAAAATCTTCCGGAAGGACCGGTGCAGACCGACAACCCCTGGATCGGCAATCCAGCCCTGTCCGATGTGGAAAAAGACATCAGCGCGCTCATCCGGCGTTTCATGATAAACGCCAAAGGCCCGAACGCTCCCCAGGGGGAGGTTTATCAGGCCGTGGAAGGGGCAAAGGGGGAACTGGGGTTTTACCTGGTCGGGGACGGCAGCGAGCATCCCTACCGCATGAAGGTCAGAGCCCCCTGTTTTTATCTGGCCAGCGCCATTCCCCGTCTGATGACCGGGCATATGATCGCCGACGCCATCGCCATCATCGGCAGCCTGGACGTGGTGCTGGGGGAGATCGACAGGTAGCATTTCATGAATAACCCTACATACGAAAAAGGTACAGAAACAGAGATGGTCAGCTTAAAAATCGACGGCAGGGAGGTTTCCGTTCCCGAGGGCACCACGATCCTGAAAGCCGCCCAGGGAATCGGGATCGACATTCCGACCCTGTGCTATCATAAAAGGCTTCCGCCCATCGGGTCCTGCAACATGTGCATCGTGGAGATCAGGGGACAGGAAGCGCCGGTGACATCCTGCAACACGCCGGTGGAAGAGGGGATGGAGGTCACCACCGAGTCGGAGGCCCTGCACGCCCAGCGGGTGGTCAACCTCAAAAAGATTTTAAAGCATCACGCCCTGGACTGCCCCATCTGCGACAAGGCCGGGGAATGCGACCTTCAGAACCTCGTTTACCGGTTCGGCATCACGGAGGTGCCCTTTGAACCCCGCAAACAAAAAAGGGACGATTCCTACTCCACCTCCCTGATTCGCTACTGGCCGGAGCGCTGTATCATGTGCAAGCGCTGCGTCACCGCCTGCCGGGAGATCAAGGGGATCGGCGCCATCGAAGCCAGCGGCGAGGGTGATGACGCCCGGATCGTGGTGGCCAACGCGGAGATCTGCAGGTCCTGCGGGGAATGCCTGATGGTCTGCCCCACCGGGGCGCTCACGGAAAATTTAAGCCGGTTCAAGGGAAGGCCCTGGCTGGAAAAACGGGTGATGACCACCTGCCCGTACTGCGGGTGCGGCTGCCAGATGGAGCTCAGGGTCATGGAAAACCGGGTCATCGGCGTCACCACGAAACTCGATGCCGGGGTCAACCAGGGAAGCCTGTGCGTCAAGGGGCGGTTCGGGTATGAGTTCATCGGGGACGAAGACCGGCTGACCGATCCGCTGATCAAGGAAAACGGCGCGTTCCGCAAGGCCTCCTGGGATGAGGCGCTGGATCTGGTGGCGCAAAAGCTCTCCGCCATCAAAAAGGAATCCGGGCCGGACGCCATCGGGGGGCTGAGCTCGGCCAAATGCACCAACGAGGAAAACTACCTGTTTCAAAAGTTCATGCGCGCGGTGATCGGCACCAACAACGTGGATCACTGCGCCCGGCTCTGACATGCCTCCACGGTGGCAGGTCTTGCCGCCACACTCGGAAGCGGGGCCATGACAAACCCCATCGGGGATATTCTAAAATCCAAAGTCATCTTAACGATCGGAACCAACACCACCGAGAACCACCCCATCATCGCCAACTATATTAAGGAGGCGGTGCTTCGCAGGGGGGCCAAGCTGCTGGTGATCGATCCCCGCCGGATCGACCTGGTGGACTACGCCGCCCTCTGGCTGCGGCCCAGGCCCGGAACCAATGTGGCCTTGCTCAACGGCCTGATGCATATCATCATCAAAGAGGGGCTGCACGCCCAAGAATACATCGCCGAGCGGACCGAAGGGTTTGAGGCGTTTGCGGCGAACCTCGAGGACTATACCCCGGCGTTTGTCGCATCCATCACCGGACTCTCCCAGGAGGAGCTGTATGCGGCGGCCCGCATGTACGGCCGGGCCAAACCCGCATCCATTCTTTATGCCATGGGGATCACCCAGCACACCTCCGGCACCGACAACGTGAAATCCTGCGCCCACCTGGCCATGCTTTGCGGAAACCTGGGGG
>DYLE01000055.1 GCA_020722245.1 Desulfonema limicola | reverse complement strand
GCAGGTGGGCCCCCGCGGCGGAACCCTGGACGAAGATGCCGTTGACCACCCCGTAACCGCCGTACCAGATCACCAGCCCGATCCCTACGCCGCCCAGCACCTCCATGACCGGAGAGGTCAGCGCCTTGGCCCGGACGGATTTGATCTCATACCGAAAGACCTTGAGGTTTTTTTTGAAAAACCGCTGCTTCTCGTAACCCTCCCGGCAAAAGGCCTTGACGATCTTGTTACCGGAGAAGGTCTCGTGCAGGAACGCATTCATCTCCCCCATGCTCTCCTGACCGCGCCGGGAAAACCGTCTCACCCGCCTTCCAAACTCCACCATGGGGAAAACCGCCACGGGAAAAACAAGAATCGCAAGGATCGCCAGCTTCCAATCCCTGTAAAAAATAACCCCTGTCAAGCCGAAAATCGTAAAGGTGTCCTTGAGTGAACCCGTCACCACCCTTGACATCATGTTTTTAATCACCGTCACGTCATAGGTGATCCGGGACATCAGCCCGCCGGTCTTCTCCTGATGAAAAAACGAAAGCGGAAGATCGGAGATTTTATTGTAGAGATCGTCCCGCATCTTCTTGATGATGCTTTCCCCCACATACTGCATCAAAAATTCCTGGCCGTACATGGCAACACCGCGAAGCAGGAAGATGAATATCACCAGAACCGGCAAAAACTTCAGCATGGTGACATCCTTGTTGAGAAAAACATCGTCTAAGACCGGCTTCACGATAAAGGCGATGGCCGAGGTGGTGGCCGCAATCGCCAGCATGCACAGGATGGAAAGAAAGAGCAGGAAACGAACGCCCCTGAAATACCCCAGAAACCGACGGCTCCGCTGACTTGTTTTAAATTTTATCCCCATGGCTTTCGATGCTCCTTAAAGGAGCTAAAGATGGCGAAGGGCCTTATCATCATCAGCTCCTCGCCGGCGATTGGGCGTCCTCTGGTTCAAGCATGGCCAGAGCCATCTGTGCGGTCCTCTCGGCCGCCCCCGCATTTCCCAGCATCTTCCTGACCGCCAGGAGCCTGTTTTTCATCTCCTTCAACCCTTCCGGGTTGTTGATCATGTCAGCCACGGTCCGGGCAATCTTTGCCGGGGTTGCATCCTTCTGAATCAGCTCCGGCACAATCCGCTCCCCGGCGATCAGGTTCACCAGCCCGATATGATCCACCCTCACCAGGATCCTGCCCAGCAGATAACTGACCGGAGAAATCCTGTAGACGATCACCATCGGAACCCCGTATATCGCTGTTTCCAGGGTCACCGTACCGGATGCCGCAACCACAATCAAACTCTTTTCATACACCTTGACCACCCCGGACATCAGTTCAATCCTGCAGGAGGCGCGATAAGGGGCGATGAATTTTTCCATCCACTCCCGGTCGATGGAAGGGGCCTGCGAGACGATGAACTGAATGTTTTCAAACCGGGTGCGCAACACACTGGCCGCAGCCAGCATCACCGGCAGGTTTTTTTCAATCTCCGTAACCCGGGAGCCAGGCAGCAGCCCCACCACCGGCGAGAATGCCTCCGATTTATCCTTGCCGCCTTCCGGCAGGGGAACGTAATCGTCCAGCAGGGGATGCCCCACGAAGGTTGCCGGGACATTATATGCGGCGTAGTACGCCTCCTCAAACGGAAGGATGACCGCCATTTTGTCCACGGTCTTTTTTATTTTTCGAATACGCCCGGAACGCCAGGCCCAGACCTGAGGGCTGATGTAATAAAGAACGGGGATGCCCAACTTTTTTGCAAAGGCGGCGACATGCAGATTAAAATCCGGAAAATCGATCAGGATGATCAGATCCGGCTTCAGTCCCCGGAGCAGGTTTTTGATCGAGGACATTTTTTGAAGCACCTTCGGGATTTTGGAAAACACCTCGGTGACGCCCACCACCGAAAGCTCCGCCGCGTCGGCCAGCAGTTTGACCCCCTCATTTCTTAACGCTTCGCCCCCGATACCGCAGAAGAAAATGGACCCGTCCCTTTTCTTCATGGCCCGAACAAGGTTGGCGCCATGAACATCACCGGAGGTTTCCCCGGCAATGATGACCACGCATTTTTGATTTAATGGCTTGTTCATGAGCGAAGGTTGGCAGCTATTGGATCCGGCTGCTCGATTCTCGGATCTGCCGGGTGATGTTCAAGGCGATCCTTAAGGCCTCGCGCCCCATGCGGCCGGACACCTCAGGGGTTCCCCGGGTGGCCACCGCCTGCATAAAGGATTGAATCTCATCGGCCAGGGCGTCGCCCTGGGTGAACCGATGCTCCTCCATGCGCATACCTGGAATAGGGCAGTTGCTTTCCTCATTGCTGGGCCAGATGTGAATGATGGAACGGTTGGCAAAATCCACGCTAAAATAACCATCCCTTTGAAACATACGGATTTTCCGCTCGTTCTTGCTGGAGATGCGGCTTGCGCTGACATGGGCCACCGCGCCGTTTTCAAACTCGAGGTGGACGTTGGCGATGTCGATGTTATCGGAAACCACCCGGGCGCCCATGGCATGGGAATACGAGATATTCGACTTCACAAAATAGGAGATGAGATCAATATCATGAATCATCAGGTCAAGCACCACGCTGACATCCGTGCCGCGTTTCTGGTAGATGCTCAACCGGTTGGATTCGATAAAGAGGGGGTGATGCACAAGATGAGAAATGGCGGTCAACGCGGGGTTGAACCGTTCCAGGTGCCCGACCTGCAGGACCAGCCCCTTGGCATCGGCCATGGCAATCAGCTCATCGGCCTGCGCAAGGGTCTCGGTAAAGGGCTTTTCCACCAGCACGTCAACCCCCTGTTCGAGAAAGGCCTTTCCGATTTCATAATGAAACGGGGTGGGCACTGCGATGCTTACGGCATCCACCTTTTTAAAAAGATCCGCGGGGTCATAAAAGGCCTTAACGCCCAGGTTTCCGGCCACCTCGTTTGCCCGATCCCTGTTCACATCCGCCACGCCCACCAGTTCCACATTCGCCATGGCGGCATACTTCTCCGCATGGAACCTTCCCAGGTACCCGACCCCCACCACCCCGGCCCGGATTTTTTTCATAAAGCACCCCTTTTGATCATGACGGCCGGTCAATCCTTTCGGGAAAGGGCAACAATGCTGATCCCCCATTGATTGGCAAAGGAAATCATCTCCTCCCTGTCAAACACTAGGGACCTGCCCGCCTCGATCACGAGCACCGAGGCCCCGGCATCGCGCATGGTGTGCAGGGTCTGGGCGCCCACCGCAGGCACATCGAACCGAAAATCCTGAGTCGGCTTGCAGACCTTGACCACCACCGCATGCCCTCTGGCCAGGGACCCGCCTCTTTTTATCGTGCTGTCGGTGCCGTCCACCGCCTCCACTGCAAGCACCATGCCGTTGGCCACCACCACGCACTGTCCGATATCCAAGCGACCGATCCCCTTGGCCATTTTCCAGCCCAGGTCGATATCGTACTGCTCCGTCCGTCTCGGCTTTCGTTTGGTCCAGCAGCCTTCCTCGGCCAGAAATTCGGGGATTAAAAAGGTGGAGGGGCGCACGTCAATCCCTTCTTCTTCCAGCACCCCGGCAAACGTCCTCAATATCCGGTCGTCATGGGTGTTGTGCCGGGTCTTCATGATCAGGGAGATGGCCTTTAAATCCGGCCGGATCTCCGAGACGGCGGCCGGCTTTCGAATCGCCCCGATCATCACCGCCTCGGTGATCTGATGTTTTTTGAAAAACTTCAGCAGCCGCTTGATCTGGCCGAGGTGAAGGATCTCCATAACCTCCACATGCCTGGACAGCTTTGGGTCGGTTTCATGAGGGTAGCCCACGGCAAACACCGAAAACCCCTTTTGCCGGGCCTTTTCTGCAAAAATGATCGGGAACCGTCCGCTCCCTGCGATCAAACCGATCCGTTTCTCCATTGATCCATGCGTCTGTTTTATGAAAAGGGTTAGCGGGTGATGCCCCTCCGGGTGGACTTGATGAAATCGACCAGATGAAGCACCTCAGGAATATTGTCCGCCTCGGCCAGCACCCGCTCCACCGCCTCATTGATCGTCAGACCGATTCTGAAAAGGGTGCGGTAGGCCTTTTTCAGAGCCGCCATGGTGTTGGGCGAAAACCCATGGCGTTGCAGCCCCACCTTGTTTAAGCCGTAAAGCACCGCCCGGTCCCCGGACGCGATCACATAAGGGGGAATATCCTTGCCGACCGCGGATTTTGCGCCGATATAGGCGTAATCCCCGATGCGGACAAACTGATGGATACCCACCAGACCGCCGATGGTGGCGTAATCGCCGATGATGATGTGCCCGGCCAGGGTGGCGTTGTTGGCCATGATCACCCCTTTGCCGGTTTTGCAGTCATGGGCGACATGGCAATAGGCCATTAAAAAGTTGTCCTCGCCGATATCCGTGACCCCTCCGCCGAAGCCGGTCCCCCGGTTGAGGGTGACAAACTCACGGACAATGGTGTTGCGGCCGATTTTTAAGTAGGTGACCTCTCCCTTGAACCGGACCGCCTGCGGAACCGCTCCGATAGAGGCGTACTGGAATATCTTGCAGTTTTGCCCGATCTCCACGTAGGGATCAATGGTCACATGGGGTCCGATCACGGTTCCGGACCCGATGGAGACATGGGCATTGACAATGGAATACGGCCCGATCTCCACATCCTTATCGATTTCAGCCTGGGGATCGACAATGGCGGTTGAATGGATCATTTTTTACCTCCGATCAAAAACAGAAGCTCGGCTTCTGCCACACATTTTTCATCCACATGGGCAGTGGCGTGCATTTTTATCACGGAAAACCGCTTTTTTACGATTTTCACTTCAAAAACAAGCCGGTCCCCGGGAATAACCGGCGCTCGAAACCGCGCCTTATCGATTCCCACAAAAGATATCCGCTCATGGGTTTCGAAAGGCAGGGTCTGAACCAGCAGCAACCCGCCCGCCTGAATCATCCCTTCGACAATCAGCACCCCGGGCATGATCGGTTTTTGCGGAAAATGCCCGCAAAAAAAAGGCTCATTGATGGTGACGTTTTTAAACGCCGTGATCTGAACCCCAGGCGATACCGCGGAGACCCTGTCGACCATTAAAAAGGGGTAACGGTGCGGCAGCAGTTTTAAAATCTCCCCAATGTTCCGGGTGGTCTTCATGGATCATCCTTTTTTAGAACCGATGGACTGGGGCGTGCTTTTCTTTTCCATAGCGCTGACCCGTTTTTCCAGATCCGCGATCCGTTTTTTCAACTCCGGCAGTCGGGGCACCACCTGCTGAACCCTCAGCCATAACCGGTGCGGCATCTCCGGGGAGCCGGAAACCAGAGCGCCCCGGGGCACGGATCGGCTCACCCCGGCCTGGGGCCCGACCATGGCGCGGTCCCCCACCGAGATATGACCGACGACCCCGGCCTGGCCGGCCAGAATGACGTTGTTGCCGATGGTGGCGCTTCCGGCGATCCCCACCTGGGCGACGATTAAGGTATTTTCACCGATAACCACGTTATGGGCGATATGCACCAGGTTGTCGGTCTTCACCCCTTTTTTGATCCATGTCCTGCCGAAGGTGGCCCGGTCGATGGCGTTGCAGGCCCCGATCTCAACATCATCATCGATCTGCACAATACCGGTCTGGGGGATTTTATAATGTTTTTCGCCATCAGGGGTAAACCCGTATCCGTCGCTTCCGATGACCGACCCCGAATGAATGATCACCCGGTTGCCGATCTTACACCGTTCCAGTATGGTCACGTTCGGATAAAGGATCACGTCATCCCCGATACAAACCCCATCTCCGATGACTACATGGGGATAAACCGTCACCCGGCTGCCCATGCGCACGTTGTCTCCGATCACCGCATAGGGGCCGATGCGCAGGTCTTTTTCAAAAGAAAAGCAACGGCCGATGCTGGCCGTTTTGCTGATTCCGTAAAAAGGCGGCCTATTTGGAAAAAAAAGGTTCATGCACCGGGCAAAGGCAAGCCTCGGGTTGTCTGAAACCACCAGGTTAACCGAAACCTGCTTCTGGAACCGCCGGGGGACAATTACCGCGCCGGCGGAAGCCTGGTCCATCCTTTTTAATATTTGGGCGGCATCGGCAAAGGTGATGTCGTCTTTTCCGGCATCGTCAAACGGAGCAACCCCTCTGATCATTTTCTGAGGATCGCCGTGGATTTCCCCGCCAACCCTTTGGGCCAGTTCCGCCAGAGGTATCTCCATCACGGTTTTCTCTCCGCCATCCATGAACCGGGTCTGCCCCTCTCGTTAATTTTTTTATTGAGAAGCCGATCCCTTTTTATTGTATTCCTCAATCAGCTGATCGGTCAAATCAATGGATTTCGGATAGTAGATCGCCGCGCCTTTATCTATGATTAAAAGATATCCTTCTTTTTTGCCGATCTGTTCAGCGAGGCTGAAAATATCTTTCTGCAGCTTATCCACCTCTTTGGCCTCAAGCTCCCTGAACTCGGATTGATATTTTTTCTGCAGCGACTGGAAATCATACCGTTTGATATCCAGCTCCCGCTGTTTTTCCTCCCGTTTCTCCTTGCTCAGCACCATGGCTTCCTTGGTGAGCTGCTCGGTGATCTCATCGATTTTGGCCCCCAGCTCCTGAAGCCCGGCCTGCATCTCATTTCCCCTCTGTTGAAGCCTGGCCTGCACGGATTTGCCGGATTCGGATTCCGTGAACACCCGTTGCAGATCCACAACCCCGATTTTTGCGATGTCCGCCGCATACGCCGGCACGACAAGGCATGCCGCCATGACCACCCCCGCCCAAACAGCTATCCTTTGAATACGCATAACACCCCCTTGCCACCTGATCGGTAACAACTCAAACTTTACTTTTTTTAAAAACTGCCGCCCATGGAAAACTCCCATCTTCCGGAATCCTCGCCGGGCTGTTTATCCAGCACATACCCGCGCTCCAGCCGCAGCGGGCCCATGGGGGAATACCACCGAATGCCGAAGCCGGCGCTTTCCCGCAGGTCATCCAGCCTGAGCGATCCTTTATCATATACATTACCTGTATCATAAAACACAAGCCCCATCAGCTGCGCCTTCTTGATGATCGGGAATATAAACTCCGCGTTTCCCTGAACATACGTATCCCCGCCGATCTCAGTCCCATCCTCGGTTACGCAGTGGATATCCCGCCAGTCAAAGCCCCGAAGGGAATCAATGCCTCCCAGATAAAACCGTTCGTAATCCGGAAGCTCCTTGCCGCTGTGGTCGGCCACATATCCCGCTTCGGTGTGCAAGAATCCCACAGTGCCCCAGAAAAGGGGAAAGTACCGGCCGGCCTCCCCGGTAAGCTTGGTAAACCCGACGTTTCCCCCTATGCCGGCGTATTGAAGGGTCACCCGGTGCTTGGAGCCCTCGCTGGGATTAATCACGCGGTTTCTTGAATCATAAATCACGCTCAAGGAGACACTGCTTTCTTCATAGGTCGTCTCCTGTATATAGGGGGACGCCATGAAGGCCATGGAAAGGTTGTCGATCCGGCTTTTATCGTAGGCGTATTCAATATACCCCCGGGTAAAACGAAACAGCGGGTAACCCAACTGAAGCGATCCGCCGGTGCTGTCCCGGTCATAGTCATCGTAGTCGCGCTCCATTTTGTAGGCGGTGACCCCTGAAGACAAGGGGATATCAAACAGCCAGGGCTCCACAAAATTAAAGTAATACTGCCTGTATTTACCGCCGGTGGTCAGCCTTACCTCCGTATACTGACCTCGGCCGAAAAGGTTCCGCTCGGATACCGAGGCCATGATATACGCCCCGTCCCGGCCGCTGTATCCGCCGCCGAAACTGAAGGTGCCGGTGGCCTTTTCCTGGACCTCGATCTCTAAGACCATCTGATCATCCGCGCTCCCCGTGGGTGTTTTTACTTTTATATCTTCAAAAAAATCAAGTCGATGTAAATCCTGAATGCTTTGCTTGAGGCGTTTCCCGTTAAAAAGCTCCTGTTCATAAACCTTCAGCTCCCGGCGGATCACCTTGTCCCGGGTTTTTGTATTGCCGTAGATGACAATCCGTTCAAAATACACCGGCTGATTTTTAACGATATGAAAGGTGAGGTGGGTGACCAGGTTCTCCCGATCGGTTTCAACCTCAGGGGCGATATCCGCACGGGCATACCCCTGATCCGAATAGATATCCGTCAGGGTAAGGATATCCTGCCGAATGGCATCACGGTTATAGTAAGGCTCCCGCCTTGCCGTGGAACTGAGCAGGGCCAGCAGCTCCTCTTCGGGCATGATCAGATCCCCCTCAAAACCGACCCTCCCCATTTTATACCTCGCCCCTTCTTCTATCTTGATTTTTATAAGGATATCGTTTTCTTCATAGCTGATTTCCGGATCCGCGATTCTCGCCTCGGCATACCCGCTGTTATGGTAAAAGGCGTTTAATTTCAACACATCCTGGTTTAAGGTCTCCTGGTTCAAGTCGCCGGAGGAGGTGATCCATGAAAAAAAGCCTTTTTCGGATGTTTTCATGACCTTTTTTAACTTTTTAGCATCATAGGCGCTGTTTCCGTCAAACTCAATGTGTTTGATTTGAAGCTTTTTCCCTTCATTGATGACAAACTTCAGGTCCGCCTGGTTATGCTCCAAGGGTTCGATCCTGTGGGTCACCACAACGTTATGGTAGTTCCGCTCCTTATACAGGGATTCGATGATTTTGATATTCCGGCGTATCTTATAAATATTGAGGATGGATCCGGAGCTGATATCGAGGTTTTCCTGTATTTTTTCATCTTCATAGACCTTGTTGCCCTCAAACCCGATCTCCCGAATGGTCGGTTTCTCGGTGACCCTGAAGATAACTGTTGCACCGTCCGGCGCTTTTTCAACCTCCACCCGAATGTCGTCGAAGTAACCCATGTCATAGACCGCTTTCAAATCCCTTGAAAGCGCTTCGGCATCGTAGGCATCCCCCTGCCTGGCTTTAATCACATGCAGGATCGCATCGGCTTCAATGCGCTGGTTGCCCTCCACCCGGATTTCTTTAATTTTTGCCGGCTCCTCTCCTTGAACGGTAAACGGGTGCAAACAAAATATATATAAAATCAGCAGGATAAACCCTTTTTTCATCATTGTATCTCGGTCAGTTTGCCGTCTAACAGGGTCATTTTTTTCTTCATGCGGCCGGCCAGGGTCATGCTGTGGGTGGCGACGACCAAGGTCATGTTGTATTCCTCATTGAGCGCCATCAGCAGGTCGTGCATCTGGCGGCTGTTTTTTTTATCCAGATTGCCGGTGGGCTCATCGGCCAGCAGGATATCGGGGTTTAAGACCAGGGCCCGGGCCACAGCCACCCGCTGCTGCTCGCCGCCGGAAAGCTGCCGGATCAGATGGTGGATGCGGTCTTTAAGACCGACCCGGACCAGCATGGCCTCGGCGCGCTCCTGGAACTGTTTTCGCCCATACCCGCGGATCAGCCCGGGGATCATCACGTTTTCAAGGGCTGTAAACTCCGCGAGAAGGTAATGAAACTGAAATACAAACCCCATGGTCTGGTTTCGAAAACCCGCAAGTCCGGCTCTGTCGAAGCCGAGCACATCGGATCCTTTGTACAGGAGCCTTCCGCTGTCCGGCCGGTCCAGGGTGCCCAGCACATGAAGGAAGGTCGATTTTCCGATCCCCGATTCCCCCACCACGGCAATGGTTTCTCCGGCTTCTATATCCAGCGACAGGTCCTTTAACACCTCGATTTTGGCGCCGCTGTTAAGATAGCTTTTGCTGATGTTTTCCATGCGGATAAGCCTGCTTCCGCCGTTTTCCTTGATTCTATCCATACCGCAGCGCCTCCACCGGATCCATTCGTGAGGCCTTATATGCCGGATAAAGGGTTGAAAGAAAACAGATGGCCATGGCAGCCGCCACGATGATCAGAACATCAAGACCCTCAAGCTGAACCGGAAGGGTGGTGAAGTAATAGACATCCCCGGGAAGTTCGATGATCTTGTAGTGTTTCAGAAAAAAACATCCGGCAATCCCCAGCAGGGTGCCCAGCAGGGTGCCGATAAAACCGATGACCAGCCCGTTATAGACGAAGATTTTCCAGATGCTTTTATCCGTTGCGCCCATGGCCTTCAAGATGGCGATATCCCGGGTTTTGCCCATCACCATCATGATCAGGGTGCTGGCGATGTTAAACGCCGCCACAAGGATGATCAGGGTGAGGATCACAAACATCGCCTTTTTTTCAAGCTTCAAGGCTGAAAAGAAATTCCTGTTCATCTGCATCCAGTCCATGGTCTGGTAGGGGAATCCCAGATCCGCCAGGATCGCCGCGGATATCTCATCCGCCTTATAAATATCATGGATGCGGACGCCCACCGCGGTGACCGCATCACCGGTCCTCAAAAGGTTCTGAGCGGTCTTCAGATCAATATAGGCCAGAGAGGCGTCATACTCATAAAAGCCGGTTTCAAAAACCCCTGTCACCTCAAACCGTTTCATGGACGGCATGTGGCCGACCGGCGATATCATTCCCTTGGGTGAGATCAAATAGATCGTATCCCCCCTTGAGATCCCCAGGCCAGCGGCGAGTTCCTTGCCTAAAATGATCCCCGGAACAGAAGGGCGCTGTCCGGCGGTTTTTTCGGGTTTCAGGCTTTTCATCAGCAGGGAGGCATCATACCCCTTGATCTGATTGCCTGCGGCCTTGGGGTCGATCCCCCGCAGAACCGCGCCGGACAGCCCTGAAGAGGACCTCAGCATCACCTGGGTGTAGATAAAGGGGAAGACCGAGACCACTCCTTTTTTTTTCAGGACCTTTTCCATAACCCGCTGATAATCCGGCATCACCCCGCCGTAACGGGTGAGGACGATATGCGACTCCACCCCCAGGATCTGGGATTTGAAATAGGATTCGGCCCCGGACATCACGGATATCACAATGATCAGGGCCATCACACCGATGGTCACTCCGGCCATGGAAAGAAGGGTGATAAACGAGATAAAGGCCTGCTGCTGCCTGGCTCGAAGGTAACGACCGCCTATAAAAAATTCAAAGGACATAACCTATTTTTTTTCAACGGGTTTCATATGAGGAAAGAGAATGACCTCGCGGATGGAGGCGGAATCCGTCAGCAGCATGGCCAGCCGGTCGATGCCGATCCCTTCGCCGGCCGTGGGCGGCATGCCGTATTCCAGGGCCTGGATATAGTCCGCATCCATCATGTGGGCCTCCTCATCCCCGGCCTGTCTCTTTTCCACCTGCTCCAAGAACCTGTTTTTCTGGTCTTCCGGATCATTTAACTCGGAAAATCCGTTGGCGATCTCCCGGCCGGCGATAAAAAGCTCAAAACGGTCGGTCAGTTCGGGGTTGTCCTTGCAGCGCCGGGAAAGGGGGGAGACCTCCACCGGATACCCGGTGATAAAGGTCGGTTGCATCAGATGGGGTTCCACCAGGGCGTCAAAAAGCTTGGTCATGATCCGTCCGATCCCTTCGGCGCCCCCCTCCCTTTTTCCGAAGGTGATTCCTTGGGACAGGGCATAGGCCATGAGCTTGTCCCTGTCATGCAGCGCCTCCGGGTCCACCTTGCCGATGTCTGTCAA
>DYLE01000054.1 GCA_020722245.1 Desulfonema limicola | reverse complement strand
GCCAGCACGGTCACCCGGTCAGGAAGCGCTTCAGCAAACCCGCCGCTGACAAAAACCGCCCTTTCCTTTCCGGCGGCGTCTTTATAGTGAAGCCTTCCGGGTTTCAGGGAGGTCAGAAAAGGGGTGTGGCCGGTAAGGACCCCGAATTCCCCCAGGGTTCCGGGCGCCATGACAATCTCCGCCTCCTCGCTGACCACAGACCTCTCCGGGGTAACCACCTCTAATTTGATCATTGCAGCCATTTTATTCCCCCTGCTGATTAGGAAGCCATCTTTTTGGCCTTTTCCATCGCCTGCTCAATGGTGCCGACCATATAGAAGGACTGTTCCGGAAGATCATCATGCTTCCCTTCGCAGATCTCCTTAAACCCCTTGACCGTATCCTCGATCTTGACATAGGCCCCGGGCATGCCGGTAAAGGTCTCGGCCACATGGAAGGGCTGCGACAGGAACCGCTGAATCTTTCTGGCCCGGGAAACCGTCACCTTGTCTTCATCGGAGAGCTCCTCCATGCCCAGAATCGCGATGATATCCTGGAGCTCCTTGTACTTCTGAAGGATCATCTGGACCTGGCGGGCCACCTTATAGTGCGTCTCACCGATATAGGAGGCGTCCAGAATGCGGGATGTGGAATCTAAGGGGTCCACCGCGGGATAGATGCCGAGCTCGGCGATCTGGCGCGAAAGCACCACGGTGCCGTCAAGGTGGGCAAAGGTCGTGGCCGGAGCCGGGTCGGTCAGGTCGTCCGCAGGCACGTATACGCACTGTACCGCGGTGATCGAGCCCTTATCCGTGGAGGTGATCCGCTCCTGAAGTTCGCCCAGGTCCACGGCCAGGGTCGGCTGATACCCCACCGCCGAAGGCATGCGCCCGAGCAGAGAGGAAACCTCCTGTCCGGCCTGGGTGAACCGGAATATGTTGTCGATAAAGATGAGCACGTCCTGGCCTTCTTCATCGCGGAAATACTCCGCGCTGGTCAGGGCTGAAAGCGCCACCCTCGCCCGTGCTCCGGGGGGTTCGGTCATCTGTCCGTAAACAAGCGCGGCCTTGGGAAGAACCCCGGAGGCCTTCATTTCATGGTAGAGGTCATTCCCCTCACGGGTCCGCTCCCCCACCCCGGCGAAGACGGATATGCCGCCGTGCTGCATGGCGATGTTGTGAACCATCTCCATCATGATAACCGTCTTGCCGACGCCGGCGCCGCCGAACATTCCCATCTTTCCGCCGCGCGGGAACGGGACCAGAAGGTCGATCACCTTGACCCCGGTTTCAAGCACATGTACCGAGGTGTCCTGCTCCGTAAACTTCGGGGCGGGTCTATGAATCGGACGCATCTTCTCCTGGCTGATCGGTCCCAGGCCGTCCACCGGCCGGCCCACCACATTCAAAACCCTTCCCAGGGTGGCCTGGCCGACAGGCATCATGATCGGCTTGCCGGTATCCTTTACAGGCATACCCCGGACCAGGCCGTCGGTCACATCCATGGCGATCGTTCGCACCACATTGTCCCCCAGATGCTGGGCGACCTCGACCACCAGGTTATCCTGTTCACTGCTGATCGCCGGGTTGCTGATCGTTAGCGCCGTGAGGATCTGGGGCAGCTTTCCCTGTTCAAACTCAACGTCCACGATCGGGCCCATGACCTGTGTAATCCTTCCTACGTTTTCTCCCATTGAAAAACCTCCTAAAAGTCGCTCAATCTCGAATATTTATCGGTTACCCCCGTAATGCCTCGGCGCCCCCCACGATATCCATGAGCTCCATGGTGATCGCAGCCTGGCGGGCCTTGTTATAGGCCAGCGTCAAATTTTCAATCATGTCGTCACATGCCTGGGTGGCGTTGTCCATCGCCCGCATACGCGAGGCATGCTCGCTGGTGGATGTCTCCAACAGGGCATGATAAATCTGAATAAACACATTCTTTGGAAGCATCTCGTTGAGCAGCGCCTCCGGCGACGGCTCAATGATATGCTCGGCCTGAAACTCCGCCTGGCCTGTTTCACCCGCTTTCCCCTTGATCACCGGAATGGGAAGAAGAGGTTTGACCACAGGCGGCTGGTTGGCCACACTCCGGTATTCGGCGTAAACAATATACACCTCGTCAAACCGTCCGCCCAAAAAACCGTCGATCAATTGTTGTCCGGCCGTAGAGGCCACATTAAAACCGCATTTCGTGCCGACTACGCCCAGATGCTGATTGACGATCGGCAGATTGTTGCGACGGCACCAGTCCCGGCCTTTTTTACCGAAATTGGTGAATGAAACCGCGATCCCCTGCTTGCGTTTTTCTTCCATCAGGGTCTCCGCCGTTTCGATGAGATGGGCATTAAATCCGCCGCACAGCCCCCGGTCAGAGGTCAACAGCACGATGTGGGATGAACGAACTTCTTCCCGGGGCGTCAGCAAAGGGCTGATCTCATCCCCCGCCTTTTCCGCGACGCTGCCCAGGACCTCGGCGAACTTTTCCGCATAGGGTCGAAACCGCTCCATGGCCTCCTGGGCGCCGCGCAGCCTGGAGGTCGCCACCATCTTCATGGCTTTTGTGATCTGCTTGGTCTTTTTGACCCCGCCGATCTTGGTTTTAACTTCCTTGAGAGATGCCATTATATTACCGCCTCATCCGCATGGAGTGTGTATGTGACTTCTTTCCAGCCGCCTTTTTAAGAATTACTTGATCGTATCCTTAAACTCCTCGCCGTATTCGGAAAGCGCCTTTTGAATCAACTGGTCCAGCTCCTCGGTGATCTTTTTCTGCTGGGCGATCCCCGTAAAAATCTCAGGGTAGCGGGTTTCAATGAATGGATAGAGGCCGGCCTCATACTTTTCCAGAACTGAAACCGGGAAGTTATCCAGAAAACCCTTGGTGCCGGCATACAAGATCACCACCTGCTTCTCCAGAGGAAGGGGCTGGTATTGAGGCTGCTTTAAAATCTGCACCAGGCGTTCCCCTCGAGTCAGCTGTTTCTGGGTGGCTGCATCCAGGTCCGATCCAAACGCCGCAAAGGACTCCAACTCCCGATACTGGGCCAGGTCCAGACGAAGGGTGCCCGCCACCTGTTTCATGGCCTTTTCCTGGGCGGCTCCGCCCACCCGGGATACGGAAAGCCCGACGTTGATGGCGGGCCGCACCCCGGCGAAAAACAGCGAGGGCTCAAGATAAATCTGGCCGTCGGTGATGGAGATCACGTTGGTGGGGATGTATGCGGAAACGTCGCCGGCCTGGGTTTCGATGATGGGAAGGGCGGTCAGTGAACCGCCTCCGAGTTCGTCGTTTAACTTCGCGGCCCGCTCAAGCAGGCGGGAGTGGTTGTAAAAAATATCGCCGGGGTATGCCTCGCGGCCGGGAGGACGACGCATCAGCAACGACACCTGGCGGTAGGCAGCGGCCTGCTTTGAAAGATCATCATAGATGATCAGGGCATGCTTGCCCTTGTCCCGAAAGTATTCCCCCATGGAGCATCCAGCGTAGGGGGCGATAAACTGAAGGGTCGCCGGGTCGCTGGCGCAGGCCGCGATAACGGTGGTGTATTCCATGGCGCCGTATTTTTCCAGCACCGCCACAACCTGGGCGACTGTGGACTTTTTCTGTCCGCAGGCCACATAGATACAATAGATGTCGGTGTTTTTCTGGGCCAAAATCGCATCCACCGCAATGGCGGTTTTTCCGATCTGACGGTCGCCGATGATCAGCTCCCGCTGCCCCCGGCCGACCGGGGTCATGGCGTCGATGGCCTTGAGCCCGGTGTAGCAGGGTTCATGGACGCTCTTGCGGGCGATAACCCCGGGGGCGACCATTTCAATACGACGGGTCTCTGTGGTCTCCACAGGGCCCTTGCCGTCCAAAGGCTCCCCGGTGGGCGTCAGCACGCGTCCCAGCACGGCCTCGCCGACCGGAACCTCGGCGATACGGCCGGTTCGCTTGACGATATCCCCCTCCTTGATGTGAATATCCTCGCCCATGACGGCCACACCCACATTGTCCTCCTCAAGGTTCATGGCCAGCCCAAGGATTCCGTTGGGAAACTCCACAAGCTCCAGCGCCTGGACCTTCTCCAGTCCATAAACGCGGGCGATTCCATCGCCGACCGAAAGGACCACACCGGTTTCAGACAGCTCCACCTTTTTGTCGAAATCCTGAATCTGATCCCTGATAATCTGGCTTATCTCTTCAGCTTTAATTTCCATTAGACACCCTCACCCCTTCTTAATGATTCTCTCAAATTTTGCAGTTGTGTGCGAATGCTGCCATCCAGCACCAGATCGCCTATCCGTGTCACCACCCCTCCGATCAGACCGGGGTCCTCCCTGGATTCCAGCACGACCTGTTTTCCGGTCATTTTGGACAAGGCGCTTCGAATCCGCTCGAAGGTTTCATCCGACAGCCGGATGGCTGAAACCAGATCCGCACGAACAACACCTTTTAATTCATCCGCCAGCCGGTTATAAAACGCCGTGATGTCCTGCACAGACCCCAGACGCCCCTTATCAAACAGCAGAAGCAGAAAAGAGTTTATGACGCGTGACAGGCCAAGCCGCTCAAGAACCGCCTGCAAAACATTCCGGCGGTTTTTCGCGTTATAGAGGGGATTGCTGATGGCCTGGGCCAGAGATTTTTCCTTCTCCAGCAGGCCGACAAACGCCTCCAGCTCCTCCCTGTATTGGTCCGCCCGGCCGTCCTCCCTGCCGATCAGAATCAACGCCTTCGCATACCGTCTTGCAATCGCCGAACTTCTCACCTTGTCACCACCTTCTGTAAATATTCTTCCACCAGCCGGTCCTGATCCTCTCCGGTTATGCCTTTGCTCAGACGTTCCTGGGCCCGGGCAATGGCCTTTTCAAGCACCTCGGTTTCTAAAAATTTTTTGGCCTTTTTAAACTCCTGCTCGATGTTGCGCCGGGCCTGCTCCTCCAGCTTGGCGGCGGCGGATTCCGCCTCGGCGATAATTTTCGCCCTGGCGGCCTCCCCCTGGGCCCGGTATCCTGAAATGATCTTTTCGGCCTCTTGGCCCAACAGGGCAAGACGGTTGTTGTACTCCGCAAGCCGTTTTTCAGCTTCTGTCTTTTTTAATTCCAGTTCCTTGAGCTGCTCCTGTATCCCTTTGATGCGGCCGCCCAAAAACTGGGAAACCGGTTTTCTCATTACAAAGTATAAAAAACCGACAAGGGCCAGAAAATTAAGCACACGATAGGTATCGGTGGCGAGCCAGCCGCCGCCGGCATGCTCCTCCCCGCCTGAGGCAAACACACAACCGACAGAAACCACGAAAGTAACGGCGACACCTGAAAGAATCCACGGATAACAGCCTTTCATCCGCGTGAACAGCTTCATTAGACAGCCCTCCCTAGTATTTTTCGGCTGATTTCATCCGCAAAAGCCTCGATTTCTTTTTGCAGAGCGGCCCGGGCCGTCTCGGTCTCCCGTGTGATCCGCTCCCGGATCTGGGCCAGATCTGCGCGGGCCTTTTCATTGATTTTCTCGATCAGCTGCTTTTCCTGGTTCCGGGCCTCCTGCTCAAACATCGCCTTTTCAGCAACCCCCTTTTCCCGGGCTTGTCTCAGCCCTTCTTTCAAGGCCCGATCCTTTTCCTCGGTGTCTTGATTCAACCGGCGGGCGCCATCCTCAAGGCCTGATATCTTAAGCCTTCGTTGAACGAGAATGTTTCGAATCGGCTTATAAAAAACCAGGTTTAACGCCCAAATCAAAAATAAAAAATTAACAATCTGAACAAGAAGAGACATGTCGATGCTGACCATTCGAAAACCCTCCGCTCACGCTTCCAATCTTATTTTACATTAAATTAATTCCGTTACCATCATCAAATACGAGTTGTCAAATTTTTTTTAAAGGTTTTAAAGAAAAATCGACACAGCCCAATCCATTAAAGGCTATCAGGGCGATTAATCCGATTGAGCCTTTGATCTTAAGCCGTTATAGGATAAAAAAAGGACCAGCGGGGGTTATCAAGAAATAATATTGCCAAAGGTCCTCATTTTTTACTTGAAAATAAATATCTATTTCATTATATACAATTTTTATTCTTTAAGCAGCAATTCCATTTTACTTGCAAAGGGGGCGACATATTTGAAAGAAATCGCGGTCCGGGTCGATGACAACGACCTTGAAAAGGCGATGCGGATCCTGAAAAAAAAAATCCAGAACGACGGTCTTTTCAAACGGCTGAAGCTGAAAAAAAACTATGAAAAGCCGAGTGAATACCGGAGACGGAAAAAACGGGAGGCGCAGCGGCGTCAACGCATTGCCGATTCAAAACGAAACCTGCGGTACCGCAGCTATTAAAAAGGCCCTGCGGCACTAAAAAAAATTCGGCCTGAAAAACCCGGTCAGAATATATCCATTCGGCCGGGTTTTTTACCCTTAAAGCAATGGCTTCTCGCACATACGAAGAATATATCAAGGAGATGTTCGGCCTTCGGCGGTTCGGCATCAAGCTGGGGCTGGATGTCATCAGAAACATCCTCAGGCATCTGGGCAACCCCCATAAGCAATTTTCCTGCGTCCATATCGCCGGCACAAACGGTAAAGGCTCCATCGCCTCGGCGCTCTCCAACATCCTTTACAAGGCTGGATACTGGGTTGGCCTCTACACCTCCCCTCACCTGGTGCGTTTTAATGAGCGCATCCGTATCAACAATATTCAGATTTCAAATGACGCGGTTGTGGACGCCTACAAAGCGGTCAAAACCGCCCATTCCGGATCCCGCGAGCCGACCTTTTTTGAGTACACCACCGCCATGGCCTTTTATGTATTTGCAAAAGAAAAGGTGGACTGGGCGGTTGTTGAAACCGGAATGGGAGGGCGGCTGGATGCCACCAACATCCTCTCCCCCGAGGTATCCATCATTTCCAACATCTCCCTGGAGCACCGCTTTTATTTAGGCAACACCATCGCTCAAATCGCCGGGGAAAAAGGCGGAATCATTAAAAAAAATACGCCGGTGGTCACCGCTGCCAGGCAAAGGGTCGTCATTGAGGTGTTTGAAAAGCTGGCTTACGAAAAATCCGCGCCGTTATACCGCCTGGGAAAACACTTCCGGGTGCGCAGAAACAGCGACGGCAGCTTCTCCTACAACGGCATAAATCATGACTGGAAAAACATGAAAACCGGGCTGCTGGGGGACTATCAGGTTGAAAACGCCGCGCTTGTTCTGGCCGCATGCGAAGTGTTAATGCAAAAAAAGCTATCCCTTAAAGAGGCGGCTGTTCGAGAAGGGCTTGAAACATGCAAATGGCCCGGAAGGATTGAAATCCTTCCCTTCTCCCCTTCCGTCCTTATCGACGGCGCACACAACCTTGCAGGGATGCGGGGTCTTGTAAAATTTATAAAATCCCAAATGGCGGGCCGGCGGATCATTCAGGTCGTCGGCATCCTTGATGACAAACCCTACGCGGCGATGCTGCGAACCCTGGCGCCGGTCTGCGATCTTCTGATCCTGACCCGGCCCAAGATCGATCGAGGACTGCCGCCGGAAGCCCTGGACGCCGCATTAAAAAACACGCCGGTAAAACGCATTCAAATAAAAAATGTGAAAGAAGCGGTGAGGCATGCCCTGGCCGTTTCCGGGCCAAACGATGTGGTCTGCATTGCCGGCTCCCTGTATGTGGTGGGGGAAGCCAAGGAGACCCTGGCCTCAATCGGAATCGGCGATTCATCATGCAGCCTGTGATTTTTTCATCCTTGACTAATCCCATCAAATTATTTATTTACCCTAGCGTGTGCGCCCGTGGCCCAGGGGATAGGGCATCAGCCTCCGGAGCTGAAAATCGCAGGTTCGAATCCTGCCGGGCGTACCATTTCAAAATGACGCCCCTCTTAGATGTTGTCTAAAAAATAGTGGAGTATAGTATAAAGGAGAACGAAGCCATGGCTGTTAGTCAGGAACTGCTGGATATCCTGGTCTGTCCGAAATGCAAGGGCGAGCTCCGCTTAAACGATGAAAAAACCGGCCTGATCTGTGATGCCTGCAAGCTGCTCTATGAAATCCGCGAGGACATTCCCGTGATGCTCATTGATGAGGCAAAGCCTATAAATCCATAAGGGTGGCGAGTCATGCCGGAAAAACCAACCATTTAAAAACGCCATGAGCCTTCCAAAACCGCCGGCCCCGGCCAAGCTGATCGTTGGGGTTTTCATGAACGACCCACGCCTGATCGATGGGGTGTGCAGGCGGCTTTGTGAGGCATTCGGCGAGATCGACCTGATCAGCCCGTGGTTCCCGTTTGATCTGACCGACTATTATACCCACGAGATGGGACCCGGCCTGCAAAGAAGAATGATGGCGTTTAAAACCCTGGTGCCCCAGGACCGGCTTTCATTTATTAAGGCCGAAACCAACCGGATGGAGCTGGAATCCGCGTCCAACGGCAACCGCCGCATAAACATCGATCCGGGATACCTGGTTAGTGAACGGTTTGTGCTGGCCACCGGCAAGAACGCCTCCCACCGGATCTGTATCGGAGGAAACATCTACGCGGATCTGACCCTCATCTACCAGAACAAGGGGTTTCAATCCCTTCCCTGGACCTATCCGGATTACACAAGAAAGGATATCCTTGAATTCCTCTTTCGAGCACGGTGCAAATATTTATGGGACCTGAAACACTTGGATAAGGGCGCAACATCGGAATGATCAAAAGCATGACCGCTTTTGCGGAAACCAACCTGTCCACCCCGGAATTTTCGGTGGGCATTGAGATTCGAGGTTACAACAGCCGATTCCTGGATATCGCGACGCGGATTCCAGGCCCCTTCCGGTCGCTTGAAGAAGAGGTGAAGCGCGTCGTGTCCGAGCGCATCACCCGGGGGCGGGTGGAAATCAAAATATCCATCCTTTCCAGGGGAGAACAGATGCATCCCTTTGAGGTGAATGAAGAGATGGCGGCCGCCTATTACGACGCCCTGGTCCGGTTAAGAAACAAGATCGACCCGAACATGGACATTCCGTTTTCGGTTTTGGCTGAAAAAACCGGAATCATCGAACCCGTCGAAGCAACGATAAACTCTAATGCGGCCTGGCCGGTCGTTCATGAATGCCTGATTCAGGCGCTTAAGGAGTTTGAGGTCATGAGGGTCAATGAGGGAAACGCCATTTCAAAAGACCTGAAACAGCGGCTTGTTTTCATTGAGGAGTGCATTCGCCGGATCGAAATCAACACCCGGGGCCTGCTTGAGCGGTATCAGGAAAGGCTCAGGGAACGGATCAAGGAGCTCACCGAGGGCATGGTGGAGCTGGATTCCGGCCGCATCGCCCAAGAGGCGGCGTTTTTAGCCGATAAAACCGATATCTCTGAAGAAATCGTCAGGGCCAGAAGTCATATGGCGCAGTTTCGCCGGATCATGGAATCGGAGGTCCCGTCCGGCAGGCCGCTTAACTTTCTTCTTCAGGAGGTTAACCGGGAATTCTCCACCATGGGGAATAAAGCCTGCGATGCCGGCATTTCCCATGCCCTTGTATCCGCAAAAACAGAGCTCGAAAAAATAAGGGAGCAGATTCAAAACGTGGAATAGGACCTGCACGCCTCAGGAGCGGAACCTTCAGACAGACAGGATATCAGGATGGCCTATAATCTTTTAAACATCGGGTTTGGAAGCAGCGTGGTGGCGGACGACGTGCTCGCCATCATCTCCCCGGACTCGGCGCCGGTAAAACGCCTCAGGGATGATGCCAAAAAGGAAAAAAGGCTGATTGACGCCACCCACGGCCGCCGCACCCGTTCCATTATCGTGATGAAAAACAACCATATCGTACTTTCGGCCATTCAGGCGGAGACCATCACCCAGCGCTATATGATGTTAAACGAAAAATAAAAAAACGGTCTTCTGATGCCGGAAAATTCAAAAAATTCTCTGTCTAAAAGAATAGACCCTTCGCCGGGCCGGGGACGCCTGATAATTCTGTCTGCCCCCTCGGGTGCAGGTAAATCCACCCTCTGCCAGGCGCTTCGCCGGCGGTTTCCCGAGCTGGCCTACTCCGTCTCCCATAC
Source organism: Desulfonema limicola (assembly GCA_020722245.1). Lineage (GTDB taxonomy): Bacteria > Desulfobacterota > Desulfobacteria > Desulfobacterales > Desulfosalsimonadaceae > DYLE01. The sequence continues at coordinate 1,598 of DYLE01000054.1, read as the reverse complement.
CACCCGAATCCCCCGAAAGGGGGAAGAAAACGGAAAGGATTATTATTTTATCACGGAGGCGGAATTTAAAAAAAATATTCAACAGGGCAAATGGGCGGAATGGGCCGAGGTGCACGGCCATTTCTATGGAACCGACGCCGTGTTTTTGGACACCCATCTCTCGGCGGGGCGTTTCATCCTTTTAGACATCGACGTGGCTGGCGCCCGCCAGATCCTTGAAAAGTACCCGGACAGCATCACCATTTTTGTGATGCCGCCGTCTTTGGATGTGCTTCGTCAAAGGCTTGAGAAAAGAGGGACCGACACCCCGGAGGTCATCGCAAAACGGCTTGAAAACGCCAAGGCCGAGATCGCTCAAAAAAATATATACCGCCATGTCATCGTCAATGATGCCCTTCCTGAAGCGATCAAACAGCTTACCGCGATCATACAGAGATACCTGAACGGCCCGAAATCAGACTCCAGACCCCGGGACGTCAAAGGTGAAACCGATTAATTCAGAGATCCTCTACGGCATCCACCCTGTGGCCGAAGCATTAAAGGCCAAGAGGCGCAGCTTTTACGAAATCTATATCTCTTTTGAAAAAGCATCCCCTCGTATCGATTCCATCTTAAAACAAATAAATGACCTTAATCTTCCCTTACATCGGCTGAACCGGCGTCAGATCCAGTCTTTGACCGGCACCGACACCCATCAGGGCGTCGCCGCCCGGGTGAGCCCCTATCCCATTTCTTCCATGTCGGAAATAACCGACAGGCCTTCGGCGGGCACACTTTCTTCATTCTACCTGCTGATCGACTCCGTGGTGGACCCTCACAACCTGGGGGCGTTGATACGCACCGCCCTCTGTGCCGGTATCACCGGAGTGATCATTCCCAGGGACCGCTCCGCCGCGCCAACCCCGGTGGTCTCTAAAATTTCCTCCGGCGCTCTGGAACATATTCAGCTCGCCCGGGTGACGAACCTGGTCAGTGCAATGAAGGACTTGAAAAAAAATGGGACGTGGATTATCGGTTTGGACAAAAATGCAAAGCAATCGATCTATGAAAACGATTTCAGGCAAGCCTGCGCCATAGTTGTCGGCGGAGAAGAAACCGGTATCCGCCCGCTGGTGAAAAAAAACTGCGATGGATTATGTTCTATTCCTCAAACCGGTCCGGTGGAATCCTTAAACGCCTCCGTGGCCGGAGCTATCGCCCTTTACGAGGTATACCGACAGCGCAGCAATAACAGGGCTTAAACTTATTTTTAAGGATAAACAAGATGGCCGGTGCAAAAAAAATTGTAAAAAACTCAAACGGCTCCCTTGCGGTTCCGGATCATGTCATCATTCCGTTTATCGAGGGGGATGGAACCGGGCCGGATATCTGGAATGCGTCCAAAATGGTGATTGAAGCGGCCGTGGACCAGGCCTATGGCGGAGATAAACGGATCGACTGGGTGGAACTCTATGCCGGTGAAAAGGGGTATCAAAAAACCGGGCAATGGATCGCCAAAGAGGTGCTGGATTCCATACGGGATCATAGGGTGGCGCTCAAGGGGCCTCTGACCACACCGGTTGGAAAGGGTTTCCGGAGCCTGAACGTGACCATCCGCC
>DYLE01000053.1:6344-12294 GCA_020722245.1 Desulfonema limicola | reverse complement strand
GAGCCGAAGAACTCTGACCTGGCCCATAGGACCAGGTTTTAAATTTGAAATAAAAGGGAATCTCCACAACAGCGCCGGGGGCCTTTGACCGGATGCGATCGATGTGTTCCTGCTGACGGCGGCAAAGAACGATCTGACGTCTGGCGGATTCCAGAAGAGGCCGAAGGGGGCTGTCCGGCCGGCTGCCCCGCGCTTCTTTCAACAGGGATTCAATCTGTAACGCCTCCTCCGGCGAGTAGGAAGAGGAAACCACGCCGTTGATAAAGGTGACCGCCACCGGCATGCGGATCTCCTCCTGGGCAAGGGTATAAAACGTCAGGGCTTCGCTGACGGAAAGTTCTTCCGGAAGGGCCACGAAGGTCAAAGCGGTTTTCAGCGGGTCCGTAAGAAGGCGGTTCACCTTTTCGATCTGCGACGCCACCGGCCCGACCTGAATCATGCGAACGAGGAGGCGTGGAAGCCTGAGGAGGCTCACGCCGTGCCCGGTGGCCGGGGCATCCACCACGATCAGATCAAATGCAGGGTTTGACCGCTCATCTTTTGCCTTTTCCCATTCCCATAGACGCCCCAGGGTCATCACCTCTTTGAGGCCGGGGGTGGCGACTGCAAGGTATTCAAACAGCCGGCTGTGCGTGATGCGATCGGCTATAAATCCCGTCCGGATGTGCGCCCGGGTGTAGCCTTCGAGAACCGCCGTGGGATTCACCCGCGCCGCCCAGAGAAGGTCGTCAAGGCGAATGGGGGATTCGGGAAGGCTTTCCCTCTCAAATAAAACCCCGATGGTGTCGCTGTCGCCGACCTCCGCGAGCAGCACCTTCTTGCCGGCCCGACGGGCGCTCATCCCCAGGGCAATGCTCAGCGTGGTTTTACCGGCGCCCCCCTTGCCGGTGACAAAAATCAACCGCCGGGCGAGCAGTCCTTCCAGCCACCGTGTTTCTCGACCCCTCGCCATGCAGGAAAACTTCCATCAAACCGGCTTTGCAACGGGAATGCGGCCTTTCCTTAACTTAACAAAAAACCCTCGCGTTAAAAACGGCAACCGTCGCTGACAGGGGTTTTATTTGGGCTCGGACGCAACAGGCTTCTCTTCGGTCTTCTTTTTGGCCTGCTTCACCCGGGCGGACTGTTCAAGTTTTCTGATTTTCTTAGTCAACCCCTCGAGCTTATCGGTGAGCTTGACCACCTGATCCCGGTTCACCAGGTTCATCTTGCGAAGAATTTCATTGATCCGTTTGTCCACGTTCTGGGAAAACCATTTCTGGAGTTTATCCCGGTAGCGTTTGAGCTCCCGGTTTAACCGCTTGGCTTCAGCGGAGCTGATCTTGTTGTCCTTGACCAGCAGCTTGATCAGCTTTTCGATCTCCTCCCGTGACATGGTCAGCAGCTTTTCCCACATGGATGCATACCTTTTGCCGTAATCCGAAAGCGCGTCCCCGCCTTTTTTAATCAGCTTCGTCACCATTCCGCCCGGGCGCTTTCCCCCTTTCCCTTTTGCGGCGGCCTTCTTCTGTCTGGATTTAAGCTGGGCGACAACCTCCGTGGTGACGTCCTTACCATCCCTGGTGTTGACGATGGAAATTTTCTTTTTCGCCTCAAGCAGCTTTGAAATCTGGGACCGTGTGATGTAATTCCCGGCGACGGTGTCATAAAAACGTCCGTTGGCATACTTCTTAATGGTATACATCCCGACCTCCTTTGCATCCTTTTCCGTTAAAAAGGGTTTGATTGATCCGACACGCTGACCGCTGTTTTTTTTCTTACATCAGGTTTGTAAAAAAATAAACAATAAAATCGCCGACGGCAAAAAAAGAAAGGCGGTGCACTGTTTCGGGCACCGCCTTTTCGCCGGTCGGAATTTTAAAGGGTAGTGATGGTCTTTAATGATTTCAGGTTCGCGTTCAAGGTTTCCACAGCCCGGGTCAATTTTTGGATCTCTCCCCTGTTGGGCATGTTGACCATACCGGGAAGGGATTTTAAGCCGTTGGACACTTTTTTCTCAAGGGTTTCCACCATCGGAATCTTGTAGGCGAAATCCCTGCCGTCCTCCCAGAGCTCGTCGAGTTTATCTAAGGCGTCCTTTTCCATGTCCCGTCCCCTGGCCAGAAGATCATCCACCCGGTCGGTGAACTTCCGGTAAGGCTTTTCAAGATAATCTCTGCCTTTTTTAAAGGTCTTGACGATGTACTTCTTGTTGTAGGTCTTTAAGGTCTTTTTCCCCTTCTCGATGGGCTCCGCGAGGTACTTCTCGTTGTAGGATTTCACCTTGTCGGCAATCTCCTTCGGGTATTCCCTGATCTTCTCGATCACCGTGAAATTCGATTTTTTCGCGTTCGCCTTTCTGCCTCTTGCTGCTTTTGCCATTGTTCTTCCTCCCATAAAAGGTTTAAAAAATTGTTTCCCGTCTTCCGGGGTATGGCCGCCGCCCTCGGCGGTCATTCATGACGCATTGCGTTATAACGCCTTATGACGCAATGCGTCATGCCTGTCAAGCATTTTTTTAATTTTTTTAAAATTTTTTTTAAAAAACCGCGTTGACAATAAAATTCCAATATTTTAAACTGCTTGCAAACAGGATGGGAATAACAGGCTCGGCTTTCAATCAGGCAGCAGAAAAGGAGACGGTATGGAAAGGGCATTGATTCTGTCCGGCGGAGGGGCGCGGGGATCGTTTCAGGTCGGCGTCATGAGGTATTTAACCGAAATAGGCTGGAAGCCCGATCTGATCTGCGGCACCTCCATCGGCGCGATCAACGCCGCGGCCTACGGGTCCGGCCTTTCCATCGACGATCTGGCCCGCCTCTGGAAGACCTATCACCGAAAAATGATCTTTCAAAGAAACTGGCCGATTTTTTTCACCTCCTTAAAAAGCCGAAAGCGGTTTTCCCCCATGGCCGACACCACGCGTATGAGAAAGCTGCTCGCCGACCATATCCATATCGAGTCCCTGCGGAAAAGCGAGATTGAGATCATCATCACCGCCATCCATATGCCCACCAGCCAGGTCCGTTTCTTCAACCAGCAAACCATTGAAATCGATCATCTGATGGCGGCGGCCGCCATCCCCGGGCTTTTTCCATGGCAGTTCATCGAAAACGAACCTTACTGGGATGCGGGGATCATGGTCAACACCCCCATCGCCCCGGCGCTCAAACGGGGGGCCAAAGAGATCATCGTGGTGCTGCTCTCTCCGGTCGGCGCTCTGCCGCAGTTCCTGCCGAAAACCCCCATGCAGGTGGCGGAGCTGGTGTTTGAACAGTTTCTGATCGGGTCCTATACCTCCCTGCTTCCGGACACCTCCTGGCAGGTGAACCCCCATGCGGGTTTCTACACGACCCCTCTCCCGGGCTCCCCCCAGCTTCAGCTCTCGGCCCCGGGCGTCCGGATCGCAACGGTTTGCCCCACCCGCATGCTGGGGTTCCGCTCCCTGCTCAACTTCTCCCCGAGGCAGGCCAACACCCTGCTTCAGGAGGGATACGATGCCGCCCGAATGCAGCTTAAACCCTTCTTGACCTGAGCCTTTACGCCCCATTCCCATGGCGGTTTTTTTTGATGGACTTGACAACGGCAGGCTAAACTGGTATGACCTCTTACCATGAAAGCACGGCTTCCCGCTCTTCAAAAACATCTGAAACGGCATTTCCAAAAACCGCTTCGCCAGGCGCGGTTTACGGAGCAGGCCCTCATTCAATCCATTTTAAGCGGAAGCTATTCGCCGGGAACCTCGATGCCGTCGGAAAGGAGCCTCTCGGCACTTTTGGGGGTCACCCGGCCGACCATTCGTGAGGCCTTACAAAGGCTGGCGGCAGAAGGATGGGTGACCATTCGTCATGGAAAGCCCACTGCGGTCAACGACTACTGGAAAACCGGCGGGCTGCGCCTGCTCGGCACCCTGGCCGAATACAGCGAGTTTCTCCCCGAATCCTTTATTGTTTATCTTCTGGAGCTGAGGGTGATCCTCACCCCGCCCATCGCCCGGTGCGCCTGTGAACGGGCCCCTGGGGTGATCGCGGAGCACCTTTCCCACACCGCGGAACTGGACAACGACGCCGAGGCCTTCACCGCCTTCGACTGGACGCTTCAAGTGCTGATGGCGCGGTATTCCGGAAACCCGGTCTACCCGATGCTTCTAAACGATTTCACCTCGATTTTTAAAACCATGGGGGTTCTTTACTTCAGCCGAAAAGACGCTCGAAAATCCTCGCTGTTGTATTACGCGCGCCTGGCCCGGGCGCTGAATGCGGACGGCGACGCCGTGGAAGCGGTGGTTCGGGCGGCCATGAAAAAAAGCATAGACATCTGGAAACGATTAAGGAAACCCGAATGAACCTGGAAAATGCTGAAAAACACTGGGACCTGGTGGTCATCGGCGGAGGGATCACCGGCGCCGGAATCCTGCGGGAGGCGGTGAGGATGGGGCTGAAAACCGTCCTTTTTGAAAAAAACGACTTTGCCTGGGGGACCTCCAGCCGCTCCTCCAAGTTCATTCACGGCGGGCTTCGCTACCTGGCGGAAGGACGTATATTTTTAACCTACGACTCGGTCCGAAACCGCCAGCGCCTGCTGCGGGAGGCGCCGGGGCTGGTGGAGCCGGTGGATTTTCTGGTGCCGGTGTATAAACATTTCGGGCCGGGAAGATGGACGCTTCAGGCCGCGCTTTCCATATACGACCTGATGGCCGGAGAAAAACATCACAGCTACTATGACCTGGAGCAGTTTTCCAACCTGATTCCCCAGGTTCAGCACAAAAAGCTCACCGGGGGCTACCTGTTCATGGACGCCCAGACCGACGACGCGCGTCTGGTGATGCGGCTGATCAATGAAGCCAAGGCCGCCGGCGGAACCGCATTCAACTACACCGGAGTCACGCAAATCCACCGAAACGATGAGGGTGCGGTCACCGGGGTGGAGGTTGAAGACACGGAAACCCGACAAACTCAAACCCTGTCCGCTTCGGCGGTCATCAACGCCACCGGGGCCTGGGCCGAGGAGCTGCACCCTTCCCCCAAAAAGCACCTGCATCTTCGGCCGCTGCGAGGCAGCCATCTGCTTTTTCCTGAAAATCGGCTGCCGATCAAAAAGGCCGTGACCCTCATTCATCCCGATGACAAGCGGCCCATGTTCATCTTTCCCTGGGAAGGGGTGCTGCTTTTGGGCACCACTGACCTGGATCACAGCCAATCGATGTCCATCGAACCGGTGATGACCAGGGAGGAGGCGGATTACATGATGACGGCCCTGACCGCCTATTTCCCGCACGCGAGAATCCGGTTGAAGGACGCCATTGCAAGCATCGCCGGGGTCCGGCCGGTCCTCAGCAAGGGCGACCGCCCCCCCTCCAAGGAGTCCCGCGAATACGCGGTGTGGGTCGACAAGGGCCTGATCACGGTCACCGGCGGAAAGCTCACCACCTTCAGGTCCCTGGCTCGAGATGCGCTATCCGCGGCAAAACCCTTTCTTCCCGAGCACCAGGGCTTTGCGGAGCATGAGCCGGCCTTTCGGCAGTTGCCGAAAACCACCACGCCGCCCAGGGGACTTTCCGCGGAGGTCTGGCGCCGGCTTTGCGGACGCTACGGCGAGGACGCCGAAAAAATCGTAACCCGGGCCGATCCCAAGGACCTTCGCCCCATCGAAAACACCTTTACCCTGTGGGCCGAACTCCCCCGGCTTGCTGAAACCGAAGACATCCGAAACCTCTCCGACCTTCTGCTCCGGCGGGTGCGGATCGGCCTGCTGACCCCCGGCGGCGGCCGGCATCTGCTGGACTGGGTGCAGGCGCTCTGCGAACCGGTCATGGGCTGGGACAAGCAGCGCTGGAAAAAAGAACGAAGCGCCTATATCGCGCACTGGGAATACGCCCACCGCGTTCCCGGATAAAAAGCCCGGCCTGAAGGCCCAGGCTTGGGGGAGCGCCTGAAAAAAGTTACAAGTTAAAAGTGAGCTAAAGTGCCTA
>DYLE01000053.1:0-6244 GCA_020722245.1 Desulfonema limicola | reverse complement strand
CCTAACTTTAGATCACTTTAAACTTTAGTCACTTTGCACTTTTTGCGGGCAGGGCCAAAAAACCCTGACAAAGCCTGGCTTGGGGGAGCGCCTGAAAAAAGTTACAAGTTAAAAGTGAGCTAAAGTGCCTAAAGTTGTGGACTGCGCTGATCGCGCAATCTGTTGTTAAATTAAAAACAGCAATGCCGCAGGCATTGACCCTAACTTTAGATCACTTTAAACTTTAGTCACTTTGCACTTTTTGCGGGCAGGGCTGAAGAATCTTGACCTGGCCTGAAGGATTAGGCTTTTCAAAATAGAATAAACCTCAACGTATCACCATCAATGGAGGGCATCATGGCAACCCAAGACCTTCTTCTCTCCATCGATAACGGAACCCAGAGCCTCAAGGCCATGATCTTTGACGTCAGCGGCAACATGCTGGCCATCAAAAAAATCCCGTTTGAACCCTACTTCTCGACAAACCCCGGATGGGCGGAGCAGGATCCCCGAATGTACTGGGACACCCTGTGCAGCGCCTGCCAGGGCCTCTGGAAGCAAAGCCGCATCGACAAAACCCGGATCGCCGGGGTTTCCCTCACCACCCAGCGGGCCACCGTGGTCAATGTGGACAAGGACGGGAACCCCCTTCGACCGGCCATCATCTGGCTGGATCAGCGCAAAACATACGGATTGCCGCCCATCGGCGGGGTGTGGGGGGTGTTGTTCAAGCTGGCCGGCGCCTCTGAGATGATCGCCCATTTTCAAAGGGAGACCGAGGCCAACTGGATTCGAACAAATCAGCCGGATATCTGGAACAAGACCCACAAGTATCTTCTCTTATCCGGCTACCTCACCTACCAGCTCATCGGCGACTTTCACGATTCCATCGGCTGCCAGGTGGCCTATATTCCGTTTGACTACAAACGCCATGCCTGGGCCAAGCCCTGGGACTGGAAATGGAAGGGGATACCGGTTACGCCGGAAATGCTCCCCCGGCTGTTTAAGCCCGGTGAAACCCTGGGGCCAATCAGCCGAAGGGCTTCCGAACAGACCGGTATTCCCGAGGGGACCCCCCTGATCGCGGCGGCCGCGGACAAGGCCTGCGAGATCATCGGCTCCGGCAGCCTGGCGCCCTCCATCGGATGCTTAAGCTACGGCACCACCGCCACCATCAACGTCACCAGCGAAAAGTACATCGAACCCATTCCCCTGATCCCGCCCTACCCTTCGGCCATTCCCGGCTACTACTCCCTGGAATGGATGGTTTACCGCGGCTTCTGGATGGTGAGCTGGTTTAAAAACGAGTTCGGCTATCCAGAAAAGGAAAAGGCCGAAACCATGGGCACGGAGGCGGAGGCGCTGTTTGACAAGCTGATCGAGGACATTCCGCCGGGATGCATGGGCCTGATGCTTCAGCCCTACTGGAGCCCCGGCCTGAAACATCCCGGGCCAGAGGCCAAGGGCGCCATCATCGGGTTCGGGGATATTCACACCCGGGGGCATATCTACCGGGCGATCCTCGAAGGACTGGCCTACGCCCTTCGCGAGGGCAAGGAGCAGATTGAGAAGCGCACAAAAGTTCCCATCACCGCCCTGCGGGTCTCCGGAGGCGGCTCCCAGAGCAAAAACGCCATGGCGGCCACCGCCAACATCTTCAACCTGCCCACGGCCCGCCCGCATCTCTATGAAACCTCAGGGCTGGGGGCCGCCATCAACGCGGCTGTCGGGGTGGGCCTGCACCGGGACTTTAAAACCGCCATCAGCGCCATGACCCGGACCGGCGATGTGTTCGAGCCGGACCCTGAAACCCACCGGCTCTATGACGCGCTTTACACCCAGGTTTACAAAAAAATGTACAAACCGCTAAAACCCCTGTACCTGCGGATCAAAGAGATCACCGGGTATCCGAAATAGCAGGGTTTATCGTTCCAAAAAAAGGAGTCCGCCATGAGCAAAACCCATCGTGTCATCTTTTCAGACACCGGCCAGGGAATCGACAAAGCGGTCGCAGAAATCTTTGATCATTTCGGCGGCGGCAGGGCGCTTTTAAAATCTTCCGGCGACGTCTATATCAAGGTCAACGCCGTGGACCTTCGAAAACACGTCTACACCGATCCGGAGGTGATCGGCGGGGTGATCCGATACTTTCAAAAATGTAAAGCCAACCGCATCTATGTGATGGAAAATTCCACCCAGGGCAACATCACCCGTCTGGTGTTCAAGGCCACCGGCATTGCAAAGGTCTGCAAACAAAACGGCGCCGTGCCGGTCTATCTCGACGAAACCGACGCTGTTCCGGTCTTTCTTGAGGGGCTTTCCTCCTTTATCGACATCTCCGCCTTTGTCTATGAACGCCTGATCGCCGAGGCGGATCAAAACCTCTACATCTCCATACCCAAGCTGAAAACCCACTCCATGTCCGGGGTGACCCTTTCCATCAAAAACCAGTTCGGCCTGGTTCACCATCAAAGCCGGATCGCGGATCACAACTTTAAGCTTCACCAGAAGTTCGCCGACATCTACCGGGTGCTTCGGCCGGATTTCGTGCTGATCGACGGCCTCATCGCCACCAACCACGGCCACTACTTCGCTGAAAAAATTGCAGCGGAATGCGTCATTCCCATGAACTGCCTGATCGGAGGGGACGATCCCCTGGCGGTGGACATCATCGGCGCTGCGTTTCTCGGGTTTGACATCAAGGATGTTCCTCATATTCACCTGTCGGCCGAAACCGGCATCAGCGACGCCACCCTCTCAAACATTGAGATTGCTCACCGGGACATCTTTGATGCCCGCAAAAAAAAGCTGACCTGCGAGCTGCTGGGAAAATTTCCGCCGGATCTGACCATCCTTAAGGGAAAAACCCGATGCTGTCCGGAAGGATGCCGGCTCAACACCGAAGCCTGCGTGGAGCTGCTTTACCAGGATTTTAACGGCCAGGGGGATTTCACCATCCTCATGGGAAAGGATATCGACCCCGAAGCGGTCCGGGCGATCAGGAAAGGGCCGGTGCATGTGGCGGGAAGCTGCGCCCTTTCGGATTACGGCCTTGAGATGCAGCGGCGCTTCGGCAAAAAAAACGTGACCTTCAGCCGCGGCTGCAACAACCTGCCGGAAACCATTTATGCCCTGTGCCGGCACATGAAGGTCAACCCGCTCAAACTCGCCGGCGTAAACCCGCTGACCGCCCTTGCAGTGCTGGTCACCGCAAAGCTCAAGGGTTCCCGGGCCGTCATTCCGCGGCTGCTCTGATCTTCCGAAAGGCTCCCACGAAATACGGATGGAAACGAAATACTTGACAAAAAGGCTCAAAATCGATTAACTACCCATAGATAAAGACGATCGGCATTCCCTGCGGGGAAGGAAGGCCTTTAAACGGATTTGCCGGCCGAATCCACACCAACACAAGAGGTAGAAGACAATGGGCAAATACGTTCGCAACCAAATCACGATCTGTGTGTTCACCCTGCTTTGCTCCGCGCTTCTTTCGGCGGGTCCGGCGGCCGCCGACCTGGAGGAGCACATCACCCGCACTGAAACCGGGTTTTATTACACGATTCAAAAGGGAGACACCCTCTGGGACCTGTCGCAAAAATTTGCCGATTCACCCTGGGACTGGCCGGAGCTGTGGCACTACAACCCCCAGATCCCCAACCCCCACCTGATCTACCCCGGGAATAAAATCCTGATCTTCAAAAAGGAATGGGAGGAAAAGGGGAAAGAGCGGGCGGAAAAGCCCGTAGAAACGGTGGAGACCTACACCACCTATATTCCCATCGATGAGGTGGGGTTTATTCGGGAGCAGGCCGTCACCCCCTCCGGAACCATTTTCAAAGCCTTAAATGACATCAGTCAGATCACCGTGCGGGATCAGGTCTATATCCGCCCGACACCCGGCGTCAGTCTGGCCGTGGGGGATAAATTCACGGTCTATCGCACCATCAGCCCGATTCTGGATGCCCAGACCAAAAAGTATATCGGGGTGCAGCATCTTCTGCTCGGGGTGGCAGAGATCACGAAAACCGAGCCGGAGTTCGCCGTCGGCAAAATCATCGAATCCTATCGTGAAATCGCCGTTCACGACCTGCTGATGCCGTATTCCCCGCAATCCCCAAAGATCGCGCTGAAGGAAAGCATAGACGGGCTTGATGCGAAAATCATCAAAAATGAAGAAGATATACTCCTTCTGGGGCAAAACGCCATCGCCTTCATCAACAAGGGGAAAAACGACGGGGTGGAACCGGGGCAGTCCTACGGCATCTTCAAGCAGGAAACCGCAAGGCCCGATCCGAAACGGTTCAAGACCCTCACCCTGACCCCCGAGGATGTGGGCCGGCTGCTGGTGCTGCGCACGGAACCCACCACCGCCACGGTGCTGATCACCCAATCGAAGGAGCCGCTTGAACCCGGCCAGTTTGTCCGGCCGGCCTGCGAACCCTGATCCGGCGCTAATCCTCGCTTTCCCAGGACACCCTCAGGACCTCCTCCAGGGTGGTGATCCCTTCAAGCATCTTTTTGACCGCGTTCTCCCGAAGGGTGACAAGCCCCTCCTGCCGGCTCTGCCGGACAACGGCGGCAAGATCCGTCTCCATGGTGGTCAGGCCCCGCAATCCCCTTGAGTAGGGCATCACCTCAAAGACCGCGGTGCGGCCGTAGTAGCCGGTCCCCCGGCATTTGTTGCATCCTTCGCCGCGATGAAGGGTCACCCGGCCGGTCCTGCCCACGTCAATCCCCCTGTGCGCCAGCTCCTCGGCCTCCATCTCGTAGGTCTCGCGGCACTTGGGGCAGATGGTGCGGACCAGCCGCTGGGATACCACGCCGGTCAGCACGGCCTGCACCAGAAAATGCGGGACCCCGATGTCCAGCAGCCGGATAATGGCCGAAGGCGCGTCGTTGGTATGCAGGGTGGAGAGCACGAGATGCCCGGTAAGCGCGGCCTGCACCGCGTTCTGGGCGGTCTCCAGATCCCTGAGCTCGCCGACCATGATGATGTCCGGATCCTGGCGCAGGATATTTCGAATGATCGTGCCGAAGGTGATGCCCACGGCCGGCTGGACCGCGATCTGGTTGAAATCCTCATGCACCATTTCGATGGGGTCCTCAATGGTGGTGATGTTGATCGCCGGTGAGGAGAGCCGCCTCAGGGTGGAGTAGAGGGTGGTGGATTTGCCGCTGCCGGTGGGGCCGCAGATCAGCACCATGCCGTGGGGCCTGAAGATGATGCGGCTGTAGCGCTTGAAATCATCCGGCGTGAACCCCAGCCCTTCCAGGTCCTGAAAAAGCACCTGGGGGTCCATGATCCGCATCACCAGCTTTTCGCCGAAGGCCACGGGCACCGAAGAGACCCGGATCTCCACCTCCGTCTCCCCCATACCGGTCTTGATCCGGCCGTCCTGGGGCCGCCTTTTTTCCGCCATGTCCAGCCGGGACATGTTTTTAATCCGGCTGACAATGGCGGAATGCACCTTTTTGGGCAGTTTATACACGGTGTGGAGCACCCCGTCGATGCGCATGCGAACCAGCAGATCATCCCGCTTGGGTTCGATGTGGATATCGGAGGCCCGCTGCTCAAAGGCGTAGCTCAGCAGGTAGTTGACCGCATTGACGATGTGCTGGTCATTCTCCGGAAGCTCATCCGGGGATTTGAGCCGGACATACTGCTCCAGGTTCCCCAGATCCACGGACGGGCCGGTAAAATAGATCTCGGCCTGGGCGATGGAGCGCTTGAAGCCGAACATCTCATCGATCAAACGGATGATATCGGTCTTGGAGGAGACCACCACCTTGACCGGCATATGGCTGACCCGGGAGATATCCTCGATCACCTCGGTGTCAAACGGGTTTGAGGCGGCCACCACCAGGCTGCCGTCCGACACGCCGACCGGAAGCACCAGGTGCTTCTTGGCAAAGCTGCGGGGGATGGTGGTGGTGACCAGGTTGAGCTCCAGATCCAGTGGATCGATCTTCTGGTAGGGGATCCCCCAGTAGGCCGCCAGCGCCTGATAGACCAGATCCTCATCGATGATCTGCCCGGAACGGTCGGCGCGCTCCAGGGCCAGGGCGCAGATCACGTCGATGATGGTGGTGGGATTGATGATCCGGCTTTCTGCAGGAATGTCCTTGCTGCGTTTCTGCTTGTTTTTTTCAATCCCGGCCCGGACCTTTTCCTTTTGCCGAATGACCCGTTTGGCCTGCTCCCTGGAGATCAGCCCCTGTTTGACCAGCGCCAGGCAGACCGCCTGGTCTGAAAACGGATGTTCTT
>DYLE01000052.1 GCA_020722245.1 Desulfonema limicola | reverse complement strand
CAGGCGCCTGAAAACTCCATAAGCGGCTGGTAGAACTGGCAGCCCTTTACGGATTCTCGGCTGATCAGCCCCTCCTTGAGCGGAACCCTCTCGGCAAAGGTCTGGTTGGGCACCTGAACCGCTGCCTGGGTTTCCATGGGCCGCATGACCAGGGCCGGCGTCTTGGCCGGACAGATGTCGGCGCAGTTGCCGCAGCCCTGGCAATCCAGGGTATTGACCTGCACCCTGAAACGATAGCCTTTAAGCTCCTTGCCGGTGGCCGGCCGGGTTTCAAAGGAGGCCGGCGCATCCTTGGCCTCCGCCTCGGTCAACAGGACCGGCCGGATCGCTGCATGGGGGCAGACAAAGGCGCACTGGTTGCACTGGATACAGTTGTCGGGAATCCATTCGGGCACATGGATAGCCACCCCGCGCTTTTCATACCGGGAGGTCCCCACCGGAAAAACCCCGTCGGGCGCAAAAGCGCTGACCGGAAGGGAATCCCCCTTCTGGCCGAGCATGGGCCGCATCACGTGCTTCACAAAATCCGGCTCCTCTTTGGGGGTTTCCGGAGCGCCCATCGCATCCTTCCAGGAATCGGGGTATTTGATTTCATGCAGATGGGTTATGGCCTGATCCACGGCGTCGAGGTTCATTCCAATCACCTTGTCCCCTTTTTTGGCGTAGGTCTTCATGATGTCCGCCTTGAGGTACTTAACGGCCTCCTCGATGGGCAACACGTTGGCCAGTTTAAAAAACGCCGTCTGCATGATCATATTGATCCGGCCGCCGAGCCCGATGGATTCCGCGATCTTCACGGCGTCCAGGTTGTAAAACTTCAGATGCTTTCGTGCAATGGTCCGTTTTACCGAGGCCGGCAGCTCCTTCTCCATATCCTCAGCGGTCCAGGAGGAGTTGAGCAAAAAGATGCCGCCCGGCCTGATCCCTTCCAGCACGTCATAGAGCTGCACATAGTTTGACTTATGGCATGCGATAAAATCGGCTGAATTGACCAGATAGGTGGACCTGATGGGCTGGCTGCTGAACCTCAGATGGGATACCGTGATGCCGCCGGATTTCTTGGCGTCATACGCAAAATACCCCTGGGCGTACTTTTCGGTGTGGTCTCCGATGATCTTGATGGCGCTCTTGTTGGCGCCCACGGTGCCGTCCGAACCCAGGCCCCAGAACTTGCACTGGACGGTCTTTTCGGAGGAGAGTTCAAAACTCTCATCCACCGGCAATGACTGGTGGGTCACGTCGTCCGTGATCCCCACGGTGAAATGGTTTTTGGGGCTGCTTGAGGTCATGTTGTCAAACACCGCCTTGACCATGGCCGGGGTAAACTCCTTGGAGCCGAGGCCGTACCTTCCGGCGGTGATCAATGGGATGTTCCCATGTTCCTTAAACACGGTGCAGATGTCGAGATAGAGCGGATCGCCGACAGCCCCGGGCTCTTTTGTCCGATCCAGCACCGTGATATGCGCCGCAGATGAGGGAATTACCTTTAAAAAATGCTCGGCGGAAAACGGCCGGTACAGCCGGACCTTGACCAGGCCGGTTTTCTCGCCATTGCGGTTTAAGTGATCCACCACCTCCTCGATGGTCTCAACGGAAGACCCCATGGACACAATGACCCGATCCGCGTCCGGATGCCCCACATAATCAAACAGGCCGTAACGGCGGCCGGTCATGTCACCGACCTTTTTCATATACCCTTCCACAATCGCCGGGATCTTCACATAAAAGGGATTGGCGGCCTCACGCCCCTGGAAATAGACATCCGGGTTCTGGGCGGTTCCCCGGATATGGGGATGCTCGGGGTTCATGGCGCGCGCCCGGAACCTTTCAATGGCCTCATGGTTGACCAGTTTGGCCATATCCGCGTAATCAATCAGCTCGATCTTCTGGATCTCGCTGGAGGTGCGGAACCCGTCGAAAAAATGCAGAAACGGCAGGCTTCCCTCGATCGCCGACAAATGGGAGACCAGCGCCAGGTCCATCACCTCCTGAACCGATCCCGATGCGATCATGGCGAACCCGGTCTGGCGGACCTGCATCACGTCGCTGTGATCCCCGAAGATGGAAAGGGCATGGGCGGCGAGGGCCCGGGCGGTCACGTGAAAAACCCCCGGCAGAAGCTCCCCTGAAATCTTGTACATGTTTGGAATCATCAGGAGAAGCCCCTGGGAGGCGGTAAAGGTCGTGGTCAGGGAGCCGGCGGCCAAAGCGCCATGAGCGGCCCCGGCGGCCCCGGCCTCGGACTGAAGCTGCCGGACGCATACCGTCTGGCCGAAAATATTTTTTCTGCCCTGGGCCGACCATTCATCCGCGATCTCTCCCATGGAGGTGGAAGGGGTGATGGGATAAATCGCCGCAACATCGCTCATGGCATAGGCCACATGAACCGCCGCGGTGTTTCCATCTACGGTTTTCATGTTGTTCATCGCCATATGATCACTCCCTTAGATCTAAATTGAATCAGTAAATTGAATAGATTGCGCCCTTCTTCCTTATGCACAAGATTCAGGAACAGATTTTACCGCTACCCGAAATTTAAAGGCGTGTAAAGAAAAAAAATCGGTCAACGGTTATTTCACCCGGTAGAGCAGATCAATATATCGCCTGAGCATATCCCCCACCAGGCCTCGAAAAGGAATGGCGGCCGCCATGCCATAAACCGGAGCTGTTTGTCCCTTTTCCCTGGGATGGGCCTTGACCTGCTCGACCGCCCCTTGAAGGTCCGCGAGAAAACGCTCGGCCACCCCCGGCTGGGCATGCCGCAGGGTGACGCACAGATGAATGCAGGCCGGCCGGTGCAGCCCGTTTAGGCTCCAGCCTTTTTGCCCCATCTTTTCCATGACCTGATAGATGTTTAAATCCCTTGCGGAAAAGGCAATCACCCAGAGGGAATCCCCAAGAAGGTGAAGATCGGAAATCCGCTTGATCCCCTCCTTGATCTGCGCGGCCGTGCTTAAAATCCGCCTTGCCGCCTCCAGGTAGCCAGTTTCGCCCAGGGAAACCATGGCGGCCCAGCATGCCGCGCTCAGCGCGCCCGGCCGGCTGCCGGCAAAGGAGGGTGAAAAATAAAGCCCTCCGGGCCAGTCGGTGGCGGTAAAGTACTGGTAATGCCTCAGGGCCTGCCCTCTATAGAGGATCACCGAGGTGCCTTTTGCCGCATACCCGTATTTATGCGTGTCGGCTGAGATGGAGGTGACGCCCGGCAGCCGGAAATCAAAGGCGGGCACATCGTATCCCAGCCTTTCCGCCCAGGGAAGCACGAAGGCGCCCAGGCAGGCGTCCGTATGAAACCCGATCCCTTTTTTCCGAGCGATCTCCGAGAGCTCGGCGATGGGATCCACCACCCCGTGGGGAAAGCTCGGGGCCGAGCCGATCATTACGACGGTGTTTTTGGTGATCGCCTGTTGCGCGGCGGCGACATCCGCACGCAGGTCCTGTCCCACGGGGATATGAACCATCTTGATATTGAAATACTGGGCTGCCTTGTCAAAGGCGGCATGCGCGGTCACCGGCGCGATCATTTCCGGATGGGTGATCCGCTTTTCTTCTCGAGCCCGGTCCCGATAGGTTTTCATGGCAAGCAGGATACTCTCCGTGCCGCCGGAGGACACCACCCCGCAGATCTCATCGGCTGTCCGGTCCGCCCCCAGCATGCCGGCCGTCATGGAAACGATTTCCGACTCATACTTGGCCGCGCTCGGCCAGATATCCGAATGCAGGGGGTTGCTCTGGGAGTTGATGCTGTATACCCGGTTTAAAAAATCAATATGCGCTGCATCCCCGTGATACACCGCTCCGGAAACAAACCCGTTTTTCCATTTGGCCGTCTCCTGGTCATTGATCCGGTTCATGATCGCAAGTATGGATTCCCGGCTCACTCCGGCCGCAGGCAGCCGGGAAAAGGCCTGAAACTTGTCCCCATAGGGTTTCACGGTGTTTTCCAGGTCCGCCATCATCCGGTTCATCTCCTTATCGATGGCCTTTTGGACAAACCCCAGCCGGGTGATGGAACGAAAAATTTTTGAGGCGGCCCTCTGGGGCAGCCAGGATAAATACCTGGTCATCATGCCGGCGATGTCCACGCAGCGCCTCCGGTGGGTCGACGCGGCGACCCGGTCTGGATTATTTGTTGTTCAACCGGAAATAGATCTTCTTGTTTTTCCGGTATATCTCCACAAACGCCTTAAACAGACGGTCATAGATCTCCCGGTGCGCCGGGTCGGGGGCGTATTCTTCAGCCACCTCCACCGCCTTCGGGATATCTTCAAACCTCAGATGTCCAGTGGCTACAGCGGCCAGAAACGCGGCGCCCCGAACATTGGCCAGGATCGGCGCCTTGACCCGGCAGGCCCTTCGGTCAAACACGTCTGAAAAAATCCGGCACCAGACGCTTGAAAGCGCGCCGCCGCCGATCATGCGAATCGGCTCCAGGCGCCTTCCCACGAATTTTTCCACCGCGTGCAAAAGCAGCCTGCCGTTGTAAGCCACGCCTTCATACACCGCCCGAATCAGCTGCGGCCGGGTGGTATCCAGGGACTGGTTGAAAAACCCGCCGCGCACATGGCGGTCGTCCATGGGGGTGCGCTCCCCGTACAGCCAGGGGGTGAAAATAAGCTTTCCGCTTCCGGCCGGCACCCCCTCGACGATGCGGTCAAACCGCTTCAGCACATCTGCCGGCGCTTTTTCCTCTAAAAGCCCATCCTCATGAAAAAAGAGGTTGTCCCTTAACCAGGTCAGGCAGGCGCCCGCGGTCTCCTGCTCGTCGGCCACAAAATACCTGCCGGGAATAGCGGACGGCAGGGAGGCGATGCCGCAGAGAATATCCGTTTTCTTAAACGGCACATGGCAGGTCAGCCAGGCGGAGGTGCCGATGTAAAAATGCGCCTCATAATCTCCCACGGCTCCGGAGCCGATGGCCGCGGCCTGAACATCCGGGGTCCCCATCACCACCTGCACCTCCGGCCGAAGACCCAGCTCTGCGGCCACCTCCTTTTTAAGAGGCCCCAGGATGTCCACGGCAGGCTTGAGCTCCGGAAGCTTGTCCCGGTCGATGCCCGACATTTTAATCAACCGGTCGTCATAGCGGATGTTATGAATATTCCGGTTGTCGGTGACCCAGTGAAGGACAATGGAATCAAAGGAAGCCGCAAACCGGCCGGTCAACCGCAGGTTGATGTAATCCTTGGGCTCCAGAAACTTGTAGGTCTTTTTATAGATTTCCGGAAGGCGGTGCTTGATGTATAAAATGTGCGCCAGGGAATCCTTGCCGGAACGGCTCGGCGCCCCGCCGGTCAAGCGAAGCCATTTGATGATCTTGGTGATCCCGTAGCCTTCCACCTTGATCAGCCCGTCGGTAATCCTTTGAACGTACGGGCTCCCCCGGGAATCCAGCCAGATGATGGCGTTTGCCAGAGGATCGCCGTTTTGATCCACCGCCACGGTGCCGGACCACTGGGTGGAGCAGCTCACTGCGATGACATCATCCGCGGCCCTTGGGTTTCTTTCAAGAAGGGTTTTAAAATTGCCAAGGATCGTCCGCCACCACTCCCGAGGGTCCTGCTCGGCCCCGCCGCCCTCAAGCAGGTAAAGACGGTTTCTGGCAAACACGTCATCAATGACCTCCCCCCTCGTGGAAACCAGGGCGGATTTTGGACCGGAGGTCCCAAGGTCTGCGGCAAGGATATACTTTTCTTCCATCGAGGAATCACACCCCCGGTGTTTTTCGAGAATCCTGAAAGAATGCGTTCGTCAAGGCAACGAACTCAGATACCGAAAGGGTCTCGGCCCGCCGTGACGGATCGATCCCGACGCGGTTTAGGATGTCCACCGCGGTGCTTGCCTGAGTCCTTATTTCGCTTCCGGACAGGGCGTTTTTTAATGTTTTGCGCCGCGTGGAAAAGGCCGCCTGGACCACCCGGGAAAGCAGCGCTTCATCCGCTGCGGGGTGCTCCATGCGTTCTTTAAACACCGCCTCAATCACCTGGGAATCCACCTTGGGCTTCGGCGAAAAAAAACGCGCATCCACCGACACCAGTTTTTTGACGGTCGCACAGTACTGAAGCATCACCGACAGCCGTCCATAGGCCCTGCTCCCCGGAACCGCGGACAACCGCTGGGCCACCTCCTTCTGGAACATCAGAACCGCCCGGGAAATGCAATGCCGCATCGCCATCAGATGAACCACCACCGAAGACGAGATATGATAGGGGAGGTTGCCCAGAACAATCAGCTTTTTTCCTTCCTGTCTTGCAATCCCTTCAATATCGACATCAAAGATATCTTTATTTTCCAGGACCACGTTGTAAACGGCATTGGCTTGAAGCTTATCGGCAAGCAACCCGGCCACCTGACCATCCTTTTCCACCGCATACAGCCGTTTCACCGCCCGGGATGCGGGAAGGGTGAGGGCCCCCAGACCGGCGCCGATTTCAAGAACAACGTCCTCCGGCAACAGGTTTGCCCTGCCGAGGATCCGCCGTGCTGTTTTAGGGTCGGCCAGAAAGTTCTGGCCCATCTGCTTTTTGGGATGAAATTTCCGCTCCGAAGAAAAAATCGCGGGCTGAGCCGCTGCCCCTTTTCGATCAGCGCGCGCCATGGCCTTTCCTGTGCAAGCGCATGTTCATTTTACGATACACGCTATCTTTGACCTGACGGGACTTGAGGTTTAAAAGGGTGTAACCGAAACGGACGTTCTTTTCCAGCAGATGGGGATAATTTTTGATGCTGGTCCGAAGCTTATAGCTGTTGCTGGTGACCTTGTGAAACAGGTCCGTCTCCTTGCCGATAACCCGGCTTCTGCCCTCCCGGACCGCATCCAAAAATTCCACCCGGTCCGCCGCAGGTTCCGCATAGGTGACGGCCATGCCCATCTGAAACAGGTTATGCCCGTCGCTGCCGCCTGTCATGGATTTTCCGAGGTTAAATCCCAAAACCGCGGACTGAAGGTTCCACTTTTTCAGGTTCCCCGCGTTGATCGCCTCCACACCGTCCGCCATTTCAAAAAGGGCAAGCTGCCGCTCCTTTGAAAAGGTCGGGTTGCAGACCCCGGTGTAAATCGCGCAAAACGGATGCGGAAAGATCACCAGGCAGGGAAACCGTTTTGCGGTGGAGATGACATCCTCCATCTCCAGGGAGATCGACGCCATGACCCCCTTGCCCATAAAGGGTTTGACCCAGGCCTCATAGTAGGCGATCAGGCTTTCGATATCATAGAAATAAACAAGGACGTGGGCGCCTTCCCGGGATGTCACCTCAATCCCGGGGATAGTCAGTATATCTGCGTACTGGGCCAACCGAACCGCCCCTGCGATCTCGTTATGATCGGTAACGGCGATCCCGATGCCCAGGCTGCGCGCCCTTCGCACAATGCTTTTCACACGGTTAAAGCCGTCGGAATACCGGGAATGAAAATGCAGATCAACCACCGTATATTCTTGGGTGAGTTCGGAAAGCGCCGGCCTTTCAAACGCCACCCGCTCTGAATTGGACATTACCCTGCCTTCAAAAATGAATTGATATGTTGTTTTCAACATCGGCTCATCTTTACCCGAGCCTGCTCTCACCGCAGGCCCTGTTGCGCCGATGTCCTCTTTTGATCAAATATCTTGTCACATCAGGTGTGCAAAAACAAACCCTCTTTTTTAAAAACAATAAATTATACCCTTGTAAAATATAACGCAACGGATTTATATTTCTTCTCTAAATTAATCTCCATCAAAAAAAGGACTGCGATTTATCGCCTCAAATTTGGATTTTAACAATGAATAATCAGACACTTACCATGGGCCGGCCTCGGTTTGTATTTCCCCGACTTTCATTCCAGGCTGTTATTCAAAAAGCCTATGAGGCGGCCAAAGGGTATGAGCGCTCCTGCACCGGCTGCGCCCAATCCACGGTGGCCGGGCTGCTGGATGCCTTTGAAATACAAAATGAGGATGTTTTCAAGGCGGCCAGCGGCCTGGCGGACGGCATCGGACTTTCCGGTCAGGGCGCCTGCGGCGGATTGATCGGCTCATCCATGATTATCGGACTGATGCTTGGAAGAGATTACAAGGACCATCAAAACCTGCTGGCCCCTATGAAATCTTACCGGCTTTCCAAAAAAATATATCAATCCTTTATCGAAAAATACGGCAGCTGCCGGTGCTATGACATTCAAACCCGGCTGATGGGCCGGACCTATAACCTGATGGACCCCAAAGACCTGAAAGAAGCCATCCAAACCGGCATGATAAACCATTGCTCCGAGGTGGTGGGGTGGGCCGCTCAAAGAACCGCCGAAATCATCCTCTCTGAGCAAAATCGGTTATCCCTGACCGATTATCCTGTAAAAATGATCGGCAAGCTGGCCGGCGCAATATTGAGAAGGTGGGGTTGAGCCTGAACCTGCCTGAAAAGTTCATAAGACCTTCGGGATAAAAAAATGACCGACCAACAAAAAAATGAGATCATTGAAAACGCTTTTCGATTTGCCAGGGCCCATGAAAAAAACTGCACCGGCTGCGCCCAGTCGGCTGTTGCCGGGCTGCTGGATGCCTTTGGAATGAAAAATGAGGATGTTTTCAAGGCGGCCAGCGGCCTGGCGGACGGCATCGGGCTTTCCGGAGACGGGTCCTGCGGCGCCCTCACCGGGTGTGCCATGGTCCTCGGATTATTCTTCGGCAGGGATCGAAAAAACCATAAGGACATGATGGCCCCCATGAAATCCTACCTTTTATGCAGGGAACTCTGCGACTATTTTACCTCCCGGTACGGCAGTATCCGCTGTTACGATATCCAGACCAAAACCATGGGAAGGAGTTTCAACCTCCTCTCTCCCTTTGATCTAAAAAAAGCCTGGAAGATAAAAATGATCGACTACTGCTCGGACCTGGTTGGGCAAACAGCCCGCAAAACCGCACAGATCATCCTTCGGGAGCAAGATCCGCCGAAAACGGTTAAACCCTGAAAGGAGCGGGAGCAGCACGCGGGCGACCCCTTATTCGCATGCATATCCTATCGGATTCCCCCATGCTCCAGGCCCTGATGATTCAGCGGGGGGCCAGAGTCAGCATTCCGGCCCGGGTATTTAAATCCATGCGAAACCGGTTTAAGTAATTCAACCCCAAAAGCCCGAGACCGGACCTGTCCGGCAGGTCCAGAATATAGCCGGGAATATCGTATTCGGTCCATCCGCCGATGGTTATGGATGTGAGATGCACGCGCCGCCCCAGCACCCTGCCGCCGGCGGTGATCAGCTCCTCCATGGGTGCGTCGCTGTCTAGGCGGATCCCCAGTTCTTCTGCGGCGGCCGATGGAATCGTCACCATCGAGGCGCCGGTATCCACGATAAAATCGATGGCCAGCCGATTATTGACCTTGGCGGTAACCGGTATAAGAGCGGATCCCGGAGAAAACCGGATCACGATCCTGTTGGCCATAGATTTTAATTCGGCGGTTTGATTTTCAAGAAGCCTCACCTGATCGGTAAATTCCGCTGGGAAAAAATGCCCGCGAAGGATGGCCTGGGCCGTTGCCCAGTCGTTGTGCGCAAGAGCCAGACGGGCGCCGATAAGATGAATTTCAGGGGTATCGGCAAACAGCCTGGCTGCGCGTTGATAGGCGGCCGATCCTTCCCCGTAATTCCCCCTGCCAACCAGCTGATTCAGCCATTTAATATAAAACTGTTTTTGCAGGGTCTGAACCTGCTCCGTCCGGGTCTGATCAAAGTGCTCCGGCCGGGCCATCACCTCGTCAATCAAGTCGACAACACTTTCCGGACCGCTGACCTGATCCGTGAACACGGCCATATCCGCAAGCAGATCCAGATCGCCGGCTGCAGACAGCATCGAAGCGTCAATAATGGACACAATGGGGAAAAGCTCCCCCCGGGAAACAAGCTGGGAGATGATGCCGCGCATCTTTTCCACCGCCGCAGCCGAGGTCAGATGGGCCGGTGTATTATTCGGCGAGAGCATCGGCTCCCGGGAGAACCCGATGGCAAAGGCCGCCAGCTGATCCTTTAAATTATTGTCGTTTTCAGCATAGGCGATGATAAACTGCTCCTCCCGGCCGCCGGCAAAGGTCAGTCGGTAAAAGTCTGAGACGCCGACCTCATACACCCGGTTTTCTTCATTCACCCCCTTCCAGAGATACCCGTCCGCAAGGTCCTCAAAGGTCCAGCCCACAATTTTTTTATTTTGAAGAAAAACCCCGGGGCCTTTGGGAAATTCTTTTAGAAGGATCCGATCCACGTTTTGCTGCTCGTCGAGAACGGAGGCCCCGTGTAAATCCGCCCTATGGTCCATGTCAAGCGACATCCAGGTCATGGGAAGCTCCAGGTCGGCGGGAAATATGGGAGGAGCGGTCGTGGGGCCGGTCCTAAACTGCCAGAGGCCCATGTCATCGTAATCCCCGATCACTCCGCCGAAAATTTCAAATTCCTCTTCGGAAGAAGGCTTAAACACCCATCGCTTCGCCCCGATGCACCGGGCCTGGGGAATGGCCACCCAGCCGCTTTCAGATGCCGCGGCCGCGGATTCAGCGATGGGGTTGTCGGCGATATCATAAAAAACAACCCGCCCCACCCTCAACCGGACATCTGAAGGATTCTCTCGTGCAGATGTCTTAAAAACGCTGAAAAAATCGAGCGGTCTTTTCGAAGAAGAAGATGCGGCGGGAATACCCTCCTCTAAAGCCGCCCGATGACTGGTTTGAGGGCCGCCGGGCTTGAACGCCATCCACAGCCCAATGCCCGAAACCAGAAGAATGGATAGGACCACCAACAAAAATTTAAGGATGCGATTGTCGGCATCCAATCGCGCGCCGCAGTTCGGGCAGTAGATAAAGTAGGATTTGACCGGTATATGGCATTTCTTACAGTACACAGTCCGCATGGCAGCCTTCCTGGTTTCTGTTGTAGAATATCACACCCAGGAAAAGGCGCAACAAAAAGAACCGGTTGGCGTTCATTCTTAAAAATTTGGGCTTGACGATGTTTCCACAAAAAGGTATGTCGCTATCCATTAACTTTCGAACCATTCATTCAGGGGATAACCGATTTATTTAAAAGCAAAAGGAGCATCGATGGAAACAGGAAAACATTTTGAGGTGCGAGACCTTTCACTCTCAGGCCAGGGCCGAAACAACATGGATCTTGCCGAACTCAACATGGGCGCTCTGCTCGAGGTCCGAAAACGGTTTGAGCGCGAAAAACCGCTCAAGGGGATTCGCGTGGGGCTGGCCCTTCATGTGACCAAGGAAACCGGGGTTTTGGTCAGGACTTTACGGGCCGGCGGCGCGGAGGTGGCCATCACCGGCTGCAACCCCCTGTCCACCCAGGATGACGTGGCTGCTGCGCTTGCCGAAGAGGGGGTCAAGGTCTGGGCCTACAAGGGGGAAACAACGGAGGATTATTACAGATATATCACGAACGTGATTAACACCAAACCGAACATCACCATTGACGACGGCTGCGACCTGGTTTCGGAAATCCACAAGAACCATTCAGGGCTGATCGAGAATATCATCTGCGGATGCGAGGAAACCACCACCGGCATCATCCGGCTCAGGGCCATGGAAAAGGATAAGGCGCTAAAGTACCCGCTGATCGCCGTCAATGACAACCAGACCAAGCACCTGGTGGATAACTTTTACGGCACCGGCCAGTCCTCCATCGACGGCATCCTGCGGGCGACCAACATCCTGTATGCAGGCAAGACCTTTGTGGTCTGTGGGTACGGAAGCTGCGGCAAGGGCGTGGCCCAAAGGGCCAAGGGGCTCGGGGCCAATGTGGTGGTTACCGAAGTGGATCATTTCCGTGCGCTTCAGGCGGTATACGACGGATTCCGGGTATTAAAAATGGATGAAGCCGCAAAAATCGGAGATATCTTCTGCACCGTGACCGGCGGCAAGCACGTTATCTCCTTTGAACACATCAAAAAGATGAAAAACGGAGCCATTCTGGCCAACTCCGGGCATTTTGACGTGGAGATTCAGCTCAAGGAGCTGCGGCAGGCCGCTGTTTCATACAAACGGATCCGGCCGTTTATGGAGGAGTTTGTTTTAGACGGCAAAAAAATCTTTATTCTGGGGGAAGGCCGGCTGATCAACCTGGCCGCCGGTGAAGGGCATCCCAGCGAGGTCATGTCCACCTCCTTCTGCGGCCAGGCCCTGGCGGTCGAATACGGTATCAAACATAAGGGCAGGATGGAGTGCCGGGTGATCCAGCTTCCCAAAAGCATCGATGATGAAATCGCAAGACTTCAACTTAAAGCCATGGGGATTGAGATCGATGTACTCACCCCTGAGCAGGAGCACTACTTAAACTCCTGGAAGGAAGGCACCTGATTCGACATCAACCGCCTCTGTAAGTAAAAATCCTGGCCCAGAGGACCAGGCCTTGTCTTGCCCCTAAAAGGGGCT